>CAYSZA010000123.1:0-4149 GCA_964435275.1 uncultured Methanosarcinales archaeon
CCAATTATTCGATACAAACTATTCAGACCATTTAAGAATTGATAAATTTTTTGATCATTAAAAAGTGGGAACCATAGAAAAGTTCTCACTTACTAATTTTTTACTAAGTAATTTTTACTTAGTAATTTTCACTCCACAAGTTTTACATAGCAGTTTTCATTTAGTAGTCTTTGTTTGGTAATTTTTCATTCAGTAGTTTTCATTCAGTAGTTTTCATTCAGTATTTCTTGAGAAGTCTACCATTTTGTCTTCAGGAATTTGCTGTTGTAAGAAATTTTTCAACCTGTGAACCAAAGTCCCCAAAACTTATGGGTTTGGCAAGAACGGCGTGACATCCAGCCTTAAGGAACTTTTCTTTACTTGCAGGGTCAGAGTGACCTGTGACTGCAACTACCTTTACATTCCGGATTTCAGGATTAAGTTTAATTCTTTGAAGCAGTTCAAGACCATGCATCTTCGGAAGTTCCATATCAAGCAATACAAGATCAACCTTCTCTTTATTGAGAATTTCGAGGGCTTCAAAGCCGTTTTTAGCCTTTTTCGGTTCATATCCAAATGATTTAAGTAAATCCGCTTCGACAGTCAGACTAAGTAAATTATCTTCAACAATCAGAATTTCAGGCACTAAAATCTACTCCTAGGGGATGGATTGAAGATTTTGCAGGGATATATTTTAAGAGGGGGTTTTTAAGAGAGATCCTTAAGAGATTCCTAAGAGAGATCCTTAAGAGATTCCTAAGAGAGATCCTTAAGAGATTCCTAAGAGAGATCCTTAAGAGGTTCCTAAGAGAGATCCTTAAGAGATTCCAAAGAGGGGTCTTTCAAGAGGGATTTTTGCATGCAGGACTTTTATGAGAAGGTTGCTTGTAATCTGGGTTTTTGTAAGCTAGACTTTTTTAGTAAGCGAGATTCCGTCAAAATAGGAAAATATGGAATGAACTTTTTCTCACTTGTATCCAGCATATTTTACTTTAAACCTACAATTTAGATACCGGAGTTAATTTCTCAATTTATTCAGTATTATATGAAGATCAAGAGAATATAAATTTATTTGCTAACTTTAGAGTCTTATTCTCAATATACAAACAGCGATAAAAATAATTTGTTTAGCTAAAATATCATTTTCAGTATTATTATTTCAGAAAAGAGGCTTGAAATCGATGACCAGTTTGATTCAAATAAGTATAGTAACCTTTTAATTTTTCAGAGTGAGCTACATCAATATTTTTATTTAAACATTTGATCAAAATCTTGAATGCATCGATCAAAATCTTGATTCGGTTGAAGAAGGAGAAAGAACTTACAAAATTTGTAAATAATTTATCAATATGCTAGCTTCCAAGATCTCTTAGACAAATTGCCAACTCTATAATTTACTAAAGATAATTAAAAAAGTTTAATATAGCAGGTTTCGTATATGTTTTTCTACACAATTGGGATATATCTGCCTTAACAGGAGAGGTCCCACTGGTTATGTTTGCTATAACCTAAAGTAACTTTTCAATCGAAACTCTTTAATTCATAGCATTAATTTACAAAAAATATGCAGGCAATAGGCGAAATTCGGCACGGATAGGAATAAGGTGTCGGAACATTCCAACAATAGAGATGTGAAATTATCCGATATTGTCGCTTGTTCAAGAACGGAAGAAGGGAAATGCATGGCCAGAGTTATGATCGTGGACGATGCCGAATTTATGCGGATGGTAATTAGGGATATTCTTCTGATGCACGGACATGAGGTGGTTGCTGAAGTCGGTGATGGGGAAGAGGCAATACAGACATATCTCGAAGTAAAGCCCGATATTGTGTTAATGGATATAATTATGCCAGATATGGACGGAAAAGAGGCATTGCAAAAACTTCTTATTATGGACCCGGAGGCAAAGATAGTGATGTGTTCCTCTCTTGGGCAGCAGGCCCTCATAACTGAGTCAATGAAGATAGGCGCTATGGGTTTCATAGTAAAGCCTTTTGAGCCTGATGGAATGCTGGATGTAATAAGAAAAATTGCTGAGCCAAATTAGACCTAGTTAAGCTTATTTTTACATCAGGCCACTATTGAATCAAACTGCTTTAAGTGGAGAGCTACATAAATCAACCTATGTCAAATCGATTACTGTTAAATAAACTGTTATTAAATCAAGTTAAAAGAATTTAATAAGCTACAATAATTAAATAGGCTACAATAATTAAATAAGTATAAGAGTTAATTTTATATTTAGCGAAAAAGTGCTTGAGATGACTATCCGCGCACTAATAATAGATGATTCTGCTTTAATTCGCAAACTCCTTTCCGATATTCTCAACGAAGACCCTGATATCAGAGTCATAGGAACGGCAGTTAATGGAAAGGACGGCCTTGAGAAAATTTGGAAATTAAGGCCCGATGTCGTTCTTCTAGACAATGTTATGCCTGTCCTTGATGGTCTCAAGACTCTTGCTCGGATTATGAAAGAGTGCCCGACACCCGTTGTGATAATTTCAGCCCTTGGGGAAAGGGCTGAAGCAGTTACACTTACAGCTTTTGAATATGGTGCAGTGGATGTAATCCAGAAGCCTGAAGGTATTCTCAGTCAGAGCATGCCAGAAATGGCAGAAGAAATTTGCGGAAAAATCCGGGCTGCTGCAAAAGCCAATCTTGAAAATCTGGAGTGCATGCAAAATCATCAATCGGAAAATCTTAAGATAAAAGAAAAGGAAAGAAAAATAGAAAAGAACGGGCCCCGGAAAGAGATTGCTTTTGTAAGGAATGTACTTGCAATAGGCGCATCCACTGGAGGCCCAAGAGCCCTGGAGAAACTCATAAGTTCATTTCCTGCTGACATCCCTGCTGCAGTCCTGATAGTACAGCATATGCCTGCAGGTTTTACGGCATCTCTTTCTAAAAGGCTTAATTTGAGAACAGCTCTAAAAGTAAAAGAAGCACAGGAAGGAGACATAGTAGAGGAAGGGACTGTTCTTGTAGCTCCTGGTGACTATCACATGGAAATTATACAGAAGACCGTAAATGGTCGCAAAAAAGAGATCGTGCACCTATCCTGCAGTCCGAGAGAACTGGGTTCAAGACCGTCAGTAAATGCTCTTTTCAGATCTATTGCCCCAATTTATGGCTCCAAAGTAACTTCCATGGTCCTGACAGGGATGAACTGTGATGGAGCGGACGGAGCCGAGGAAATAAAAAAAATGGGAGGAAAAGTAATTGCTGAAGCTCAGAGTTCATGCGTAATATATGGGATGCCAAGAGAAATTGTGAGGCGAAAACTGGCAGATTTCGTGCTTCCTCTGGATAAAATGGCTGAAGAGATTATAAAAATAATAAGCTAACTTTTTATAAAATAATAACTACACCTTTATAAAAATAACAAGCAACGAAAGAAGAAATTTGAGCTTCCAGAAAGGCAGGGAAAATTATGGATATGTCAAAGTATATGGACACTTTCAGGGCAGAATCTGAAAAATACATTAAAGAACTTAGCGATTCCCTGCTTGCGCTTGAGAGAGATCCTGAAAATCCTGAACAGATGAACACGTTATTTCGTGCAGCTCATACATTCAAAGGCATGGCTGCAATAATGGGCTTCAATCAAATTGTCGAGTTAACACATGAGATGGAGAATCTGATAGACAGGCTGCGTACACGGCAACTTGTACTTGATTCATCTTTTATTGACGTTCTCTTAGTATGTGTGGATGCCCTTGAGGGACTTGTACAGAGTGCCTGTGAGGGTGAGAAAAACGGATCCGAAAAAGGAAAAAGAAGCACGGGTAATCCATGCGAATCCTATCCTGATGTCGTTAAGGTATTGAGAGTTTTAAAAGATGCAGATCAGCCTCCCAAAAAAAACTCTCTTGAAAAAGATGAAAGTAAGCTCCTGATTGTAGAAACACAGAATAATCAAAAGAGTAAGATTCCCGGTATCGAAGAGGTCACATTGACCGAAAGAGTCTCAAAGGCTATTCATCAAATTGAAAGAGATATTAACAAAACTGGAAAAGAGTGCTGTGGGGTTAAAAAAGAAATTCACGAAACTGGAAAAGAAATTTGTCAACTAGAGAAAGAAGAAAACTATCAAACAGAAAAAGAAGAAAACTATCAAACAGAGAAAGAAGGAAAAAACCCTGCCTCTCCAAGACCGGATCTCAAAG
>CAYSZA010000123.1:4249-8324 GCA_964435275.1 uncultured Methanosarcinales archaeon
TATCAAACAGAGAAAGAAGGAAAAAACCCTGCCTCTCCAAGACCGGATCTCAAAGTAAAAGCTATTCAGAACTCAAGAATCAGCATCGAGAAACTTGATAAACTAATGAATCTTGTGGGTGAGCTAGTAATTAACCGGAGCAGGATAAACGAGCTTACAGGCAGCCTGAAATCCAAGGATCTTGAAGTAGCACTTTCAGAATTTTATAAACTGACAAGAGAGCTCCAGGATGAGGTGATCGAGGCAAGAATGATACCTCTGGACCATATTACCTATATCTACCCCAGAATGGTAAGAGATCTTGCACGAGCGCAAAATAAAAAAATCGATTTTATAATCAAAGGGAAAGAAATCAAACTTGACAAAACTATTCTAGAAGAAATAGGAGATTCCCTGGTGCACCTGTTAAGAAATGCAGTAGATCACGGAATCGAAATTCCGGAGAGACGTATAGAACTCGGGAAAAAAGAGATTGGCACGATAATGATTACAGCTTCGAGGCAGGAAAATTTTGCCCTTATCAGCATTGAAGACGATGGACGTGGGATAGATACTAACGAAATCCGGAGAGCCGCATTAAAGAAAGGGATTATCTCAAGAGAAGAAATTGAGCAACTTCAGGAAAGGGAAGCAATGCAGCTGATATTTACTCCTGGGTTCAGCACCTCCAATAGTATTACCGATATCTCTGGAAGGGGAATAGGGATGGATGTTGCAAAAAACAGAATTGAACGCCTTGGAGGGTCCATAAAAGTCGAGTCCAAGCCTGACCTTGGTTCCAGATTCGAATTGAAATTGCCTCTAACCATTGCAGTTTACCAAGCCATGTTAATAAGGGCTGAGAAGGAAAGATACGCAATTCCTTTCACAAGTATAGTGAAGAATATTAGAATCAGCCGGCAGGAAATTAAGCACATCAAGGGACACGAAGTTATTTTAATAGATGGTAAAGTTCTTCCGCTTCTGAGACTAAGAAAGCTGTTTCAGTTACCCAGTGAAGATGAGAACAATATTTTCGCAGTTATAGTTGAGAAACACGGGCAACATATTGGAATAATCGTGGATGAGCTGCTTGGAAAACATGAGGTGATCGTAAAAAGCTTCAAAAGTAAGCTCCTTCAGAATACTAGAGGATTTGCAGGAGCAACAATCCTGGGTGACGGAAACGTGATTTTAATAATTGATGTTAATTCCCTGATTTGAATATGTAGAATAAAAAAGTGGCTCCATTAACAAACACCTGTAAATAAAAAATACTGTAAAACAGATAAAAAGGCTACAATGAGAATAAAGTCGTAAATAGAAAAACGCCGTAAAGAAGAAATATGGAGGCCGATAGAGAAATCCTTAAGGTGAATAGGAATCCATAAAATGAACGAAAGTCTGTAAAAGAATAGAAATCAGTAAACAAATAAAGATTAATAAAGTGAACAAAAATTCGCAGAATGAGTAAAAACTTATAAAATAAATAAAAATTCGTAAAGTGGATAAGTTGTAGTATATAAATAGAAATGCCTGGATAGAAGTGCTGCCGGTGAAGAAATGGGTAACGATCCAATTGGGAAAGCAAGTGGTAATAAAAGAAATAAAGAGGTAATTAAAGAAGTGAAGACCGGGGAAAATCTAGAGGAAGACCCTGGCTTTGAGCTGTTAAAGAGAACTATTACTGGAAACATAGGCTTTAACTGTGAACATTATAAGGAAGCTCATTTCAGGCGTAGAATTAATGTACGCATTCGAGCTACCAATTCCGAGAGTTATGGAGCATATCTGAAAATTTTAAAGAAAGATCCGCAAGAATATCAATTTCTCGTTGATGCCCTTACTGTAAATGTCAGTGAATTTTTCCGAAATCCTGAGACCTTCAGGATAATCGAGAAGGAAATCATCCCTTCTATTATTAAACACAGATCAGGTGCATTATTTCGATCAATCCGCATCTGGAGTGCTGGTTGTGCGGCAGGAGAAGAAGCCTATTCCCTTGCTATCCTGCTGCACAGGACCTTGAAAACGGATTTTGACAAATATAGAATAAGAATTATAGGCACGGATATAGATGCTCAAAGTCTGGAAAAAGCCAGGAAGGGTCTTTACAGTGAAAATTCACTTAAAAATCTTGATCCGGGCACAAAAGAACATTATCTCTTGAAGCAGGGAGAGAAATATCAGGTAATAGACGAACTGAGAAACATAATACAATTTAAGCATCACGACCTGATCTCAGGTCCCATGATCGATCGTTTTGACATTATTGTTTGCCGAAACGTGATGATATACTTTAAAAAGGAAATTCAGGAACAGTTACAATTTAATTTTTACCAAGCTCTCGAAAAAGGAGGATTTTTTCTAATAGGAAAGTCCGAGACCCTGCTCGGGACTGCGTCCAGTCTCTTTAGACCTTATAATACAAGAGAGCGCATGTACATGAAAGAAATTTCAAGGGATGTTTATGGAAAAGGTCGAGAACCTCAGGAATTTAAGTGAATACGAATATGAGGCTCTGAAAGAGCTCGGAAACATCGGATTAGGGAATTCGGCAACTTCCCTCTATAAGCTAACAAATAGCCTTGTCTGCGCAAGGGTTATCGGTGCGAAATTTGAGTTAATTGAAAATATACCGAAGATGACAGGCACTTCGGAACTCCCTGTTCTGGGATCGTTCGTGCTTATAGAGAAAGATCTGAAAGGATACATCCTTATTTTCTTTCCTGAGAAAAGTGTAAAAATTATCTGTTCCATTCTTCTCTCGAGTGACGAAAAGGGAAGAAATCCGGTTGATGCCATGAGCAAATCTTTAGTGGAAGAGGTCAGCCATATCCTGGCAGGAACTTATGTAACTGCCCTCTCAAAGTTTCTGGATCTCAATATCCTTATTTCAACGCCTTATACAGTGTATGATATGTTCGACTCTATCCTGAATTCTGTGCTCACCGAAATGAGTTGCAAGACGGATTTTGCCCTCATGCTCGATGCTGAGCTTCTGATAAAAGAAGAGAAAATTTATGGAAACGTCTTAACTCTGTTTGATCCTGCATCCCTGGATTACCTGTTAAAAAGAATTAACAAAATAAGTCAAAGAAATTTCTAAATCAAAGAGATTCTACCAGAGAGATTCCCAAATTAAAGAGATTCTAACCAGAAAGACCTTTAAATAGGGAGGTTTTTTCAAGGTGACCGACTCAGGCATATTTGTAGTAGGAATAGGAGCCTGCGCATTAGCCAGAAGTCCAGTGAAAATTAAAACTTTCGGATTGGGCTCATGTGTGGGTATAACACTATATGATAGGAGGGAAAGAATAGGAGGGCTTGTCCATGCGATGCTTCCTACCATAAATAATGCACGGACAAAGGACAATCCTTTAAAGTACACAGATTCCGGGATAGAGTATCTTGCAGATAAAATAATTAAAAAAGGCTCTCCCAGAGGAAGACTCGAAGCAAAACTTGTTGGGGGAGCACGTATGTTTGAAAATCAGAGCATGAATATAGGTGAAAGAAATATAGAATGGGCCAGAAACACCCTGGAGAGGCTTGAGATACCACTTGTAGCTGAAGATATTGGCAAAAACTACGGACGCACAGTAACCCTTGATACCTCTACTGGTGATCTCCTTATAAGAACTATCTTGAGAGGAGATAAAATAATCTAAAAGAATTTGTTCGTTTTTATCTTGGTCAGTTTTTATCTTGGTCAGTTTTTGTCTTGGTCAGTTTTTGTCTAATCACTTTTATATCCTGATCAGTTTTTGTCTAGTCACTTTTATATCCTGATCAGTTTTTGCTTTAGTCAATTTCTACTTTAATCATTTCTTACTCTAATCAGTTTTACCTTATCCAGTTTCCATTTTTAATATTTTTTACCTTAACAGTTTTTACTTCTTTAATTATGATCATATTCTGTTGAGAGCTATATTGCAATTTACAAGCTAGATCATTTTTGCTTATTAAGTGATTGTTTTTGTTTATTAAATGATCATTTTCGTTTCCACATCTTTTCTTTGAAAAATTATATATCTGATATAAATATTATAATTGACATTATTAACCCCCGTTAATAAAATAGAAGAAAAGAAAA
>CAYSZA010000124.1:0-8248 GCA_964435275.1 uncultured Methanosarcinales archaeon
CCCAATGAAATCTCATTCGTTTAGAAGGTACTTAAATCTTTTGTGTTCTCCGCTCGATGAATTCGTGCATTTTTTTAAAATGGATTTTATTAATCTAAAATCTATTTTTGTAGAATTATATATAAAAACAGCATCAATAGAGGAGTTAAATTTTACCGTTACTTAAATCCGCCGAAAATGAACAGAATTACATAAAAAAATTTTTTTATGAAATGATAAGAAAGTTGCGTTAATATTTTTAAGATGAGATTTCACTACCTGAGAACCATACCAAAAAGATTTAGTAATATTCTAGTAATAAATACGAAAGTTTAATATGGAAGTAGTTGTCGACGTAGGTGGAAATCCAGGGGTAGACTGTAGAGGCTTTTGCAAATATTGCTATTTTAAAAAGGTCAAGAACACTCAGCCGCTGGGCTGCAAGCATTGTCTTCCTTTTAAAAAGGGATGTGATTACTGTACACGCAGTGTAAAGGAATCATACTCGGGCTTCAAACCCCTTCAAGTTGTACTGGAGGAAACTGCAAGAAAACTCTATTTCGTAAGTGGAGAGATAAAAAAATTCACCATTAGCGGAGGAGGCGATTTAAGCTGTTATCCGGAGCTAAAAAAGCTTGTCGAGTTTCTGTCCCAGTTCAAAACTCCCATACATCTGGGATATACAAGCGGAAAAGGGTTTAGCAGGCCTGATGATGCTTCTTTCTACATAGACCACGGAATCACAGAAGTGAGTTTTACAGTCTTTGCAACTGATCCGTCTCTAAGAGCAGAGTACATGAAAGATCCGGAGCCAGAAGCTTCTTTACAGGTTCTTCGGGACTTCTGTGCTCACTGTGACGTATACGGGGCGATTGTGCTAATTCCGGGAGTAAATGATGGAGAAACTCTTGATCGGACCCTGACTGACCTGGAAAATATGGGTGCAAAAGGAGCTATCCTTATGAGATTTGCAAACTTTACGGAAAACGGGCTTATATTGAACAACGCCCCTATTATTCCCGGAATAATCCCACATAGTGTTCGAGAATTTACAGAGCTGGTACGCAGTTCTGCAGCAAAACACCCCTCCATGAGGATCACAGGAACCCCTCTTGAGGATCCCTTAATTGGTTCTCCGTTTGCCATCCGGAATATTCCCGAAGCCCTGGAAAAACTTCCGAGAACTACAAAAAAAGCCACTATCATTACAGGCCAGATCGCAGCCTCAAGGCTGAGGGAAATCTTTGAAACCCTTGGAGGTTCTGTGAACGTTGTCTCTCCAGAAAAAGATATTGGCTGCCTCATTACTATTGAAGATTTAAAAAATCTGGACCTCTCGGAAGTAAGCGAGACTGTTTTTATCCCCGGAAGGGCCTTTGTTCATGATATGGAAGTTAAAGAGGCCCTCAGAAGAGATGGGGTTGATAGGCTTATTCGTAGGGGCCCGGAGTGCCTTTCTGTAGACGGTGAAATGTCAATAGGCATGAGCAGGGAAGAGGTTCTGGAACTGGAGATTGAAAACCTTACCGAACTTATAGGGCAGATTAATTCTCTCGGACTGCCCGTAGAATAAATCAGGTGGTAATTAAGCCCAAGCTGGATTTGAGAGAAAGCCCGGACTGTATTAAGGAATTGATTCAGAAGAGAATACAGATAATCAAACAGATAGTACATAAATAGTTATGTAATTATATAATTACATAAAAAATGTATAGAGACTGTTAGCTTTGATGGGATGAATTTTCCCCTGTCGAGAATAAACAGTATCTGAAAAGAGCCTGTTCCCGGAAGGAAAATCAAACTGTGCGCAGTAAGATTAAAGAACTAATTAATAAATACTTCTGAATTTTCGGGCTTTCTAACTGCCCTGCCTCCTTGCAGGTATTCAGAATAACTTTTTTTCAGATGTAGATCTCTCCTCTTATTCATCCTCAGCGCGCAGATCCAGACATGAAATCCGAAAGTCCCAGTTGCTTAACCTTGTGATTTTCAAATAGAGAACATATATCTTTATCCAGAAGTTCAATTCTCTGTCGGGTATAACTGGAAACTCCATATCTTTCCCCAATCTCTTTTGAAACCTCAAGATATTTGCGGACAGCTCCTTCGTGTACAGTCAGCACTACATTACCTCCGCACCTGGAGCAGGTCCCGGTTAACGGAGGGCGTCTGAATTTTTCTCCACATTTTATGCATCGCATCCGCTGTCTGGAAAAGGAACGAAGATTTCCAAGAAGATCAGGAAGAAAATGAGACTTCAGAACTCTTTCAGCCACATCCGGGGCGTCCACCGCCCTTATCTTATTTGCAAGGGAAAGTTGAGCCTCCATTTTCTCAATCATGCTTCCCAGAGTTTTATAAGAAGAGTTGAGAGGTCCTGCAGCAATATCCGTAGTATCGTGTGTAAACATAAAATGATCGTACTGCTCCGGTGTTCCAAGTCGGCCGCTCACCAGATCCATAAGACTTTCAAGTTCAGTCGGATTTTTGATCTCCTGGGTAGCCCTGTAAAACGCCAGAGGATATCCTGCAGGCACGTCTATATTATGCGCCTCCTTGTCTACCTCTTTGGGGTCGATCCTGGTAGTAAGTACAAGAGGAGCATCCATTTTTCCACCCCTTTTATCCGGGAGATAGGATCTTGAGAAATTAAGGATCCCATCCATCAGGAGCATTACGCAGTCTTCATCTCCGTCACAGTTCCTGCGCTTTGAAGCATGAAAGAAAGGATGAGCATATCCTACTGAAGCTTTAGTAAACCCTATCAAACGTCCCAACACGCCTGCAGAGGTATGTGGAGCAAGCCCTATAAGCAGTACGCCTACCAGGTCCTGGATTGTTTCGGCATTGTAATAGGGCTCAACCCTGTAATATTTCACAAGCAGGTCGTCCACATATTTTGCGGTACGCAATATATACTCACCGCCATCATAAGAAATCACAAGATCCTGAACCTTCAGGCAGACAACCTGATCATCCCTTTCAAGGGGATTTCCGTGAATATCCTCTACATAGCCGAGTTTTCGGAGCGTGGCTGCCGTTATCCCGATTTCATCAGCCCTGATATGTGTAAGTGGAATATCTGACATATCGTAACGCACAGTCCCGTCTTTAAAAATGTAGACATCATGTTTGGCCCGCAAAATTCCCTTTTCCAGAGGTTCGGGAGTCATCTGCCCGTTCATAAGCCGTTTTACGCCTTTTATAAGGTCCATTTTTTCCCTTTCCCCTACGTTTACAAAGGCCTGCTTGTAAATGGAACGAAAGTCCAGTTTAACATTTGCAACGGAAGTTGGCTTTCTGCCGCATTTCGGGCAGGTTTCAGAGCCTCGAACCTCAATTTTACAGCGGGGGCAGGTGAGTTTGGGATGGGTATACTCTCCACAGTCGCAACGCCAGAAATAAGTCTCTTTTCCGCAATCAGGACATCCCCTGACCCCCAGTTCCACTTCAATTTCGCCTATTTTCCCATTCATGGAAGCTGAGTAATCTGAGGCAGACACGAGATTCCGCGTAATTCCCCCGGCATTACTTATTGGAAAAAGGACTTGAGCCGCAGGAGACATCTTTCGAAGGTCAGATTTTTCCGGTCTTCCCATCCTTGCCCCTATTCTCGAAGGAGCCCTCGGAAAAACTTTAAACCCGCTTAGAAAAGCTGCAGTATCCACCATATTGTCGATATCAGGCATCAGGGCTCTTTCTTTCAGATGACAATCAAGCCCAAGGCAAGAAATAAAAGGAAGGGCTTCTTCAATCAGGATTGTCTCAGCTTTTACCCTGTGTAGTACAAGAAGTTTTTCGAGTACAAACTTAACACCGCTTTCCAGGCAAGCATTCAAAGGTAGCCTGAGAATTCCACTCTCAGTAGAGAAATCCCCCCTCTCAGCCACGAATTTTCTTAAAACTTCAAACTCGCTTCGGTTAATATCGTGCCAGAGATACGTAAACTTCGGATGTAGAGGGACATTATATTTCTCCGCAAGCCTGAGAGCCAGAGTCGCCGACGGATTTTTCAATTCTTCTTCAGGAATTGTCTCAGGACAGGCTGCTTCATAGTCATAAAGCCACCATTCGAAAACATAAGGTGAAGGCATAAGAGGATGGTTATTTTCCAGAAAATCCCCGTAATTAATCAGGATCTCTCCGATATCTACTATTACTTCGACCTGCGAGCGGAGCTCATAGGCTTCTTTTATATCATCTATGCGGACAAGATCTCCGGAGTAAAGGCGCACGGTTGGCCCTTCTATTGAGTCTACCGCAGACATGGCTGCAGCCTTTCCGGGCCTCTCAACCTTGAGCTGGGTCCCGTTAGTTATAAAATCATCAAGCAGAACCATAGTAGACGGATTGATCCCTGCAGCCGCAAAAGAAGTATTTCTGGAACGTCCGTAGCGGAGCCTGAATCCTCCTGGCCTTGAGGGATGGGAGAAAACTGGCCTGCCTGCAATCAGGTCTCTTATATACTTGTCTTTCGGCTTGATCTTGTTTTTCTGCTCATTTTCTTCATCGCCTCCGCCTTTTGCACCTCCTATCAGTGTTTCCAGCCAGTCCCATCCATCCATACTCAATTTGTTAACATGTTTTTTGACCTTGGGTGCCTTAAGGGCGAGCCCTTCGGCAAGTACAAGACACATGCCCCCTCTAACACGGTTTGTCCCAATTCTCTCCAGATCCCTGTGCCCTTCAACCTCAGCATCTTCGGTTGGGTCACCATCAATACAGACAGGGCAATTTTTTACAATCAGACGGATCTCGTCTTCCGAGGGTGTGTACTGCAGGCTTGCAACTCTCTTGTAAAGCAGGATCTCTTCTACATAACGCTCTACTTCCTCAGGCCTTGGCTTGTAGCGGTCAATCCCTATCCCGCGCCTTACATAGTCTCCAACGAGCACGGAAAGTGCTTGGGCTGTCCCGCCTGCACTTCGAATGGGCCCGGAATAGAAAATCCGGATATACTGCGAACCATCGTCGTTTTTCCCCAGTTCCACCTTGTCGATTCCTTCAATAGGGGCTGCAACAACTCCTTCCGTAAGGGTGGCCATGGAAACCCGAATTGCAGCTTCAACTGCATCCTTTTTCGTTGCGAAGCTTCCAACCTCTCCTTCAGCTACCTGACGCCCGATTTCGAGAGCAGCCTCTTCCCTGGACATTCTTACCTCAAGCTCTCGAAGCTTTGCAGCGACTCCCTCTACTCCTATAAGATTCTCAACCCTATCCGCGAGATCCTTGGCAAGGGGAATTTCTACAATGGGTTTTGGGTCTCCTCCACGAGCTCGAGCCTTATTTGCAATCTTGATAGCTTCTTTGAGTCTTGCTTCAAGTTCGTCGAAGTATTCGTGCATTTCCTTACTTGCAATTGTTTCACCCATTTGAAAGCCCCTTTAGAAAGAAAAATCAGTATTATCTCTGCCTGCGAAGAGACCCGGATGCAAGGATGCCTGAAATTGCGGTTATAAAAAGGACAAACATACCTGTCCAGAGAAGATAGCTCCCTACTTTCTCCATGCCCAGAACCGTTAAAAGTAGGCCCGCAGCCAGCACTACAAGATTAATTTTGTTTACTCTTTTATTTTGATCTGCGACTTTTTTATAAGCCCTCATTTTTACCAGATTTTCCTTTTTTTCTGCTTTCAAAACCAATCCCTCTCAAACATCTAACCAGATCTTCAATCCTGCATTACAATGAGCTTTAAACAACAAATTTTATGGAGGACGCTTCCCTCATTCGGTTAATAAGCGCCTCTCCAAGCCCTGAACGGCTGAAAGACCCATCAGCCACGATAACGTCAAGCCCTTTTCTATCGAGATCTCTAAGCCCTTCAAAAAGTTTTCTGGCAGCTACTTCCGGCTCTTCCCTGGACCCCAACAAAAAGTACTGATCCACATTCGGACTTTTAAAAGCGAAGAAAACTGCAATTTCCTCACTGGTTTCCTCACTGAGAAGAAGCCCGACTTTCTGGCCTTCACTTCTGTAACTCTCAAGTAACTTGACAAGCTTTTCCGAAACCAGCTTTCCTTCTCCTTCAACAAGTACGACCTTTGTATCAGGCGTGTAGTGCCCGTACTTCTGACCTGCCTGATCTTCCGGCAAATCAGGTTCATTCCCCTTTTTGTCGTTTTTGTATCCGGACCTGACTTTTCCTATAGCACTCTCAAGCTCTTCGCTACTTACGGCTCCTGGCCTGAGTATAACAGGAGGCTCGACCGTCATGTCAATTACAGTTGACTCAAGGCCTATAGCAGCCTTCCCTCCGTCAAGAATTGCATCAATCCTGCCAGTAAGGTCCGATACGACATGGGCTGCAAGGCTGGGACTGGGTTTTCCTGAAAGGTTGGCACTTGGAGCAGCAAGAGGAGTGCCTGCCCTCTTGATGAGTTCCAGAGGAATTTTATGGTCAGGCATGCGGACTCCTATTGATTGCAGATTTCCGGAGGTAATTTCGGGAACAATATCCTTTTTCTCCAGGATGATCGTAAGAGGGCCAGGCCAGAATACGTCCATTAGCCTGAAGGCTTTCTCCGGGACGTTTTTTGCCACCTTCTCGACATCCTCCCTTGAATGGACAAGCAGACTAAGAGGATTTCCTGGAGGTCGCTCTTTCGCCTCGAAAATCTTCAGGACTGCATCTGGATTCAGGCCGTCAGCTCCAAGTCCGTAGACCGTTTCCGTGGGGAAGGCTACAGTCCCGCCACTCTTGATAATTACTGCCGCCCTGTTAAGGACGGCATCGAAATTCTCTTCGGAGACCCGGAAAATCAGGGTTACTAATCTATTTCCGTTTTCTGCCTGCACAGAGGGTAAACTCCTTTTCGTCATTGTTTCTGTCGTTTCTTTTTCGGCTTATTTCTTCAGCCACTTATCGAGGGCAACCTCAAGTTCCCTGTGGTTTTTTGCATATTCCTGCAGACTAACTCCTTCAAGAGTTGCCTCAAGTGCCTGCCTGCACGCAGTGGCTCCTGCTGCCGTGCCCATAGGATGTGCATGAATTCCACCGCCGAACTGCATAATAACATCTCTTCCGAAGATAGAGTACAGGTCAGGGATCATAGTAGGGGCAAGTCCACCGGATGCAACCGGGAACATTGGTTTTAACCCTCCCCAGTCCTGGGCAAGGACGTGATGGCTTTCGTCAGCAGGCACATTGTCGAGTACACACTCATCCCGAAGAGTCAGAACCTCATGTTTTTCTCCATGCATCTTCCCGACAACAGTACCTATGTGAAGCTGGTCAAGCCCGATCAGTCTGCAAAGCTTGGCAACAACAAGCATACTTACCCCATGGCGGGGGTTCCGGGTATAGGCTGCGTGCATGCAGCGGTGGGCGTGAAGTACCAGGCCTGCATCTTCGACTTCTTCCCTCAGAGTCTGAAGCGCAGTCCAGCCCGCAGGCACAACATCAATCATTGCATAGCTGGCACCCAGGTCTTTAAGAATATTCATGCGGCGGATCATTTCCTTACAGGTCGGGGCAGTTATATTACAGAGATACATTTTGCGCTCTCCAGTCTCAGACTCTGCCTTTTCTGCAAGTTTGAGGGTAAGCTCAGCTCTTTTCTCAAAGCCGTTGAATTTCTGATCCGTAAGGTTCTCATCATCCTTGACAAGGTCGCAGCCTCCTGCAAAGGAATTGTAAGCAACCTCGGCGTGTTTCTCTGAGTTTAACCCCACTTTCGGCTTGACAATGGTGCCTATAAGAGGCCTATCCTGCACACCTGTAAGTTCCCTGATTCCTGGCAATCCGAATTTGGGACCTTTGAACTCACGGAGCATCGACTTCGGGAAAGCGATATCCTGCAGTCTAAGGTTGTCAACAACTTTCATGCTCAGGATATTTCCTGCAACCGCGCTGAGAACCTGCGGAACCGAACCAAGTTCAAAGAGTTCTTCCGAATATGCCACCCTTACGGTCTGTGCTTTTTCATCCACGTAAAAAACATGGGGCTTTAACCTGGCAGCAAGTTCGGGACTCAGCGTGGCAATTTCAGTCCAGGAGTCTATAGAGCTTTCCCCTGCCATATGGGTTGCAGCCTCCTCAAAATTTACTCCTGCTGACGGTTCGATATGGAATTCACAGATAAGATCGGTACCCTTCGGGCTATAACCCGTGTCTATATAATCCCTTCGCATTGTCTTCCTCCTGACTGAATACATTAATCTCCAGAATAGAATACGTTAGATAGAATTGACAATCCTGATTGAAGGAAGTAACTGAACATAAATAAAAACTTGTTTACTTGACCGGAATAAATCAGGATCGAAAAACAG
>CAYSZA010000125.1:0-5839 GCA_964435275.1 uncultured Methanosarcinales archaeon
TTAAGGTGACTATAATCTCATCAGGACTTTAAAATAAGAGTTGAAACCTGGGTTTAAATCTTTTAAATTTTAATCGAAAAGAAGGGTTTATAGAAAAAAAGTAAGTTACCGTACAATTACAGATCAACTAACGGTAACTGTCTTCTCAGGTCAGGCAAATATCCTTCTCTATGCAGGGCGATTTTATAATCGCTTATTGTTCTGCATAATTTGTGAGTATATTTTATGCAGTTAGTACCAGCATTCCCCTTGAATAACAATTTTTCGGTTTTTTCTACAAATTCAGGGTAGGTGAATATAAGTTCTTCTTTGGTGTGCAGGAACAGGGCCGTAAAGTCCCTGTGAATGCCCATACTCCTTTTAAGCAGTTCGATATTCAGGTGGTCCTCAGACAGATAGGGGTTGAATTTCACAAAGGTGTGAAAATCTGCTATATTCTGGTTCAAGGAGTTAAGGATTGAATACAGCACATTGTCAGTCTCCGGAAGGGGGATGTCCGGAAGGCCTAGGTACTCTCCATCAAAAGCTTTGTTTTCTTCTATATTTTGATCCCGGGTTGTATCACGGTCCATTTTATCACCCTGGTGTGGCATTTTGTTTTAATTAACAATCGGTGGTTCCCGTTTTGTATAACGGGTTCAGTCACTTGCTTTGAGATGGCTTTCAAGATACACTTACTGGACCTGGGGTGGCTCCAGGTAAATCCATTGTGCTTAACTTGCCGGCGTATCCGTCGCTTCCCCACTCGAAGCGGTTGTACGCACACGGGTTAGATGCTTCAGATTCCG
This sequence comes from uncultured Methanosarcinales archaeon, assembly GCA_964435275.1. GTDB lineage: Archaea > Halobacteriota > Methanosarcinia > Methanosarcinales > Methanosarcinaceae > Methanosarcina. The sequence goes on from CAYSZA010000125.1 coordinate 789, forward strand.
TTTTTTTACGAACCCAGCCTCAGAGGTTCAGTCCTGGATTCTATAAAATAAAATCAATTAAACGATTAGGCTCTTGCATCTCACCATATATAAAATTTTGTCTTAATAAAACATAATAAATATAATTAAAGAGATATTATTTCTCAATTTCGCTAAAAATTCTAACTTTATAATGTACTGAGAATAATCCTAGGAGTGATATCAAAAATGATATAAAGTATACCTGAGGCTGGCATAATTGAGCTCAGGGCTCTTTTAAGCCCCCTGGGTTTCTTCTATTTTCAAGCATTTCCATACCAAAGGACGCAAGTCCATATACAAGGCTCAGTACGAGAATAATCGTTGCACCAGATGGGACATCGAGCGCATATGAAAGACCTATTCCAGTGACACTTATTACAGTTCCGAAGGTTATGGAGATCAGCATCATCTGCTTCAGGCTATGCGTGAATTTGCGGCTCAGGGAAGCAGGAATGGTAAGAAGGGCAATTACAAGAATAATACCCACGACTTTGATAAGAACTACAATTGTCAGGGCAATAATGCAGAGCAGGAAAAGATATAGCTTTTCTGTAGGAAGACCCTGCACGGTTGTGAATTCTTCGTCAAAACAGAGGGCGAGGAATTCCTTATAAAACAAGTAAACTGCACCTACTATCACAATATCAAGAGCCAGCATAAAGTAAAGGTCGAAGCGGGGTACTGTCAGAATGTTTCCGAACAGGTAGGTCATAAGATCAGGGGCATAACCAGGGGTCAGATAGACAAAAATGATCCCAAGCGCCATTCCAAGCGACCAGAGTATACCTATAGCACTGTCTTCCGGGATTTTAGACTTCTTACTCACGGTTCCCATAATAAGGGCAGAAACCAGGCTGAATGGAAGAACGCCGAGCATAGGATTGACACCTAGATAATATCCTAGCCCAACCCCTCCAAAGGAAGCATGGGCTATTCCACCGCTAATGAAGACTATTTTTTTGACGACAACGTAGACTCCAATAATCCCGCAAGCTATGCTTGCAAGAATTGCGGCTGCAAGGGCGTTCTGGATAAAATTGTATTGCAGAATCTCAAACATCTTTGTTTCTCCATCTGTTTTTCAAACCAATCCCGCCGATCTTTAGGGGCTCTCCTCATGATTACTCAACACCCTGTGAGGTATCCCATGGGCAATCAGTTCGACAGGGCACTGGTAGGTGGCTTCCAAGTCTTCAACCGGGATTTCCCTGGAGTTATGGTAATGCAGAGTGCGGTTTAAACAGGCTATCTTATCGACATAAACTGAAACTGCACTGAGGTCGTGAGTAACCATGATGATTGCCATTTCCTGCTTTAGCCTATCCAGCAGGCGGTAGAGCTCATCCTGCATGTGAGGATCAAGCCCGGAATTGGGTTCGTCCAGAAGCAGAAGTTTAGGGTTTGTGGCAAGAGCTCGTGCAATAAAAACTCTCTGCCGTTGCCCGCCCGAAAGTTGACCAATCTGCCTCGACCTGTACTGGAACATCTCTACTGTCTTGAGGGCTTCTTCGGCAGCTCGTTTGTCTTCCTCCCGATACTTCCTTAAAAAACCCGTATGACTCATCCTGCCTGTAAGTACAACTTCCCATACGCTGATAGGAAAGTCAAAATCAAAACTTCGGTATTGAGGAACATAGCCTACAAGCTCTCTGCTCTTCTCGGGGGGCTTCCCAAAGAGTTTCACACTGCCCCTATAAGGCTTCAAAAGTCCAAGGAGTACCTTGAGAAATGTAGTTTTTCCTCCCCCATTGGGGCCGATTATCCCAAGCAGTCCACTGGGCTCTTTCAGTTCAAGATTTATTGCCTCAAGAATTGTCTGATTTCCATAACGAACCCAGACATCCTTCAGTTCTATAACCTTCTCCATAGCCTTCCCTTCAGAATATCGTTTTTATTTACCGCATCATGCGCTTTTAAGATTCGGGCACAGGATTCTAATGCTGATTTTGTCAGGATTCGAATCCAGAGTTTAGATAAACAGGATTTTTAAGTACTGACTTTAAGAAAGCTTTCGAATCCTGAATTTTGCTAAACAGGATTTTTGAGTCCTGACTTTACCTAGATTTGAATGCAAATTTTACTAATTTCATACCAGGTTTCTGGCAAAAATATCAGACACCTTGTCCATGTTTGGAATATAGTCCTTCGCAAGTGGATCTATAGCTACAACTTCACCGCCTATCTCTTCAGCTATAGCCTGTGCACTTCGCGTGCTGAACTGGGACTGGACAAAGATTACTTTAACGTGTTTTTCCTTTGCAAAATCTACAAGCTTTGCTATGTCCTGGGCACTCGGCTCTTTTCCTTCAATCTCAACTGGAATCATAGTAAGGTTATAATCCGCTGCAAAATAGCCCCATGAAGGATGATAAACCATGAAATTCCTTTCCTTTTTCCCCTCGAGCCTTTCTCTAATTCTCGAATCCAGAGCATCAAGTTCTTTCAAGTAAGCATCGCTGTTCTGAGCATAGTACTCTTTATTTTCAGGGTCAATTTCCGCAAGTCCCTTATAAATGTTCTTGACCATTATCTTTGCATTTGCAGGAGATGTCCACGTGTGGGAATCAAGTTCTTCATGAGCGTTGTTGTTAGATTTGTTTCCGTGATCTTCAAGTTCGGTTAGAGATCCCTCTGCTGCCTCTTCTTCATGAGCAGCCAGTTCCTTAAGCTGGATTCCATCTGAAGAATTCACTATGAGAGTCCCACTGTTGATGCTCTCAAATCTGTCGATCCAGACTTTCTCAAAGGGCATGCCAGTTCCAACTGTAACGTACATCTGAGCCTCGCTCACTTCCCCCAGCTCTCTAGGGGAAGGTTCATAAGTGTGAGGGTCTGCTCCCGGAGGAATAATAACAACAGTTTTTACTTTATCTCCACCCACTTTTTCTACAAACTCAGCCTGAGGGAGTACGCTTACGGCTACGATTATAGGCTCACCCGATCCTGTTACTTCAACTTCCTGTCCTGTGTTTTCATTAACCCGCGAACCGCCTGGACCTGTACAGCCGCTGGCAAATAGGCTCAGACCGACAGTCAAGAGTACCAGTAAGGGTAAAATTTTCAGATTCATACTTGAGATCTCGCCTTCTTTATTTTCATTTTAACTTGACTCATGAACTTATTCTGGATTAGATAAAACAACATCTAGCAGAATAAATCTGTATATATCGGAAATCTGTAACATTTAAAGCCTGCAGTGTCAGAATTTATAATGCTGGAGTTTGGTATGTACCCAAATTTTAAATTATTCAATAAAATTTTTTGGTGCAAGCCCAAATTTATCTTAAACCTTATTCAGGGCTTTATACATCATTAAAGCTTCAATTATCACTTTACTGGCATTCCATCATCAATGATGGTTTTCCTCATGCAGACATTTTTCATGACTTATTTCTCCGCATACTCCGAACATCGGATGTCCCATCGAGTTGCAGATTTTATTTACAGCATCCCTGGAGACAAAAGCTTCAAAGCGCGAAACTTCATCACATGCTTCCTCCGACGAAAGGCCGTAATGGGTTAAGAGAAGACTGAGAATTCTATGTCTTCTGATAAGAAATCGCGTATATGCCTCGCCCAGTTCCGTCAGGTCTACGCCCCTGTAGGGAAAATGGTTCAGATAGCCTGCACTCGCAAGCTCATTTAAGGTCTTGGTTGTAGTTGAGGGGTCAACCTGCAGGCTTGAAGAAATCTCTGTAGTTTTTACAATTCCTCCTTTTTCAAGAATGAACTTAAGATAATCTACCTTTCTCGGGGAGAGTTCAAGGCCTGTAAACTCAGGATAACTTTGCTCATTCATATAGAGAAATATAAAAGACCGGTATTTATTGTTTGCCATACACCAAATTATAAAGTTATAATTGTACTGCAGGAAAATTAGGAAAACTGTGAAGTAAGAGGGAAGGTGCGATAAGCATAGTCACAACCCTTGATCCCTGTACGGTTTGGAGGGCTACGGCAACGAGAAACCAGTTGGTTTTCCAGCAACATTTTAGTGTACTTCCATAATTTTCTAATGAATCTCAGCTCTTTTTCCTTAACTTTATTAGAAATGCCTTCAGGTTCGGTTTTTCCCAGCCATCTGACACAAAGATAACCTGCAATGGAAATTGGAATCGCGATAGAAATCCGAGAATGAAGAGTCTGTCCGCATTAGCTGAAAGTTCTTCTGCTGCCGAGATTACTACAGGTGAAGGATAAACAGGGTTAAACGAAGCAACGACTCCAGGTGCAAGGGATGTTGCAGTGGAAATAGAGGGGTTATCAAATCTGGCAGCCAACTCTTTAGCTATTAGAACAAAGATAACATAGGCAAGAATATAACACATCAGAGGCACAGAAAAAAGGAAACGGGAAAAGACGCTGCCCAATCCTCCGGTTGTTGCTTCGTCATAGCCAGAGGTTCTCCTGCAAGGATGCCTGTAAGAACGGATACAAGAACAGGGCTAAGGAAAGGGTGCAATCTGAATCTGGCTGTAAAAAACAGAATGCAAAACTCAGTTTAAACATCCTTTTCAGGAGAAGAAAGTTTACTGAGTTCTTCAATTTCTTCTTCTCCCACTACTCTTGCAAGGTTCAGGAGGATAAGAAGTCTATTCCCTACTTTTCCAATGCCTGTTAGATATTCGACGTTGATTTTAGATTTGATCATCTCAGGGGTTAGTTCAATTGAGGAGAGAGGCAGACGAATGACCTCCTTTACAGAATTAACAAGCATTCCGATGACTGTATCTTTGACCTCCACTATGATAACTCTGGATAGGCTGTCAGTCTCTCTCGAGCTTAAGCCAAGCCGCTTGTTAAGATCTATTACTACGAGAATTTTTCCCCGCAGGTTAATGAGTCCTTTTATACATTCAGGAGCCTGCGGGACTCGGGTGATTCTCGGGACTGGAATAACTTCGGAAACCTGCATGATGTCTACTCCGAACTCTTCGCCTGAAAGCTCAAAGGTCACTAAATGGAGACTTTCCTCCGAGAACCCTGAATGCTCTTCCAATGTCTCTTCAAACATTTGAATCCCTCAAACT
>CAYSZA010000125.1:5939-8204 GCA_964435275.1 uncultured Methanosarcinales archaeon
GATGCATTTTCTGTCCCTTCTTTCGAGTTACCTAGCCTGAACTTTTCCGTAGCTTTTCTCATCTTTTCTCCAAGCAAGGAAAGGTCACTGGCCATGTTGGCAAGTTCTGACATTGAAGCGCTCTGCTCTTCGAGAGCTGCAGCAGTTTCCTGGGTTCCTGCGGCGGATTGTTCGGAGATTGAGGAAATATCCTCCAGGGTTGAAGTAATCTCTTCAATGGACGCAGATTGTTCTTCCGTAGCGGCTGCAACATCCTCTATCATATTTGTGATTTCATTGATCGTAGAAACAATCCCTGCAACCATTTCAACCGCGTTATTAACGGATAGCGAACCGACCTGCACATCTTCTTTACTGGCTTCTATGCTTTCCACGGTTTCACTGATACTGCTTCTTATTTCATCGATCAGTTTGGAAATGTTATTAGCAGCACGGCCGGATTCATCGGCAAGTTTTCGGACTTCATCGGCTACAACAGAAAAACCCCGGCCGTGTTCGCCAGCACGGGCAGCCTCAATTGCAGCATTCAACGCAAGCATGTTGGTCTGGTCCGCAATTCTGGTAATAAGAATTACAATCTCATTGATCTGTTGAGATTTGGAGTCAAGTTCCATTATCACTTCCTCAGTCTCATGAACAGAGGAGCGAATAAGATCCATTTTTAACAGGATTTCTCTTGAAGCGTTTCCAATATTGCTGACATTACTATTTACAAGGTTCGTGCTTTTGGAGACTTTCTGGGTATTTTCTGCAATTTCCTGGATATTGTGCGTCATATCCTGCATTGCATGAGTTATGTCTACTATTTTTGTACTCTGCACTTCGGTCCCGTTTGAAATCTCAGCTGCAGTATCGGAAATTTTCCTTGATGCCGAAGCTACTTCCTCGGAAGAAGCAGACATTTCTTCCGAAAGTGTGGAAAGATGAAACGAACTTTCCTGAATTTCTTTAATCAGGTTACGAAGATTTTCAACCATCGATTTAAAAGCCAGTGAGAGTTGAGAAATTTCGCTTCTCGAGTCTCCTTTAATCTCAACACTAAGGTCTCCTTCGGAAATTCTGTCGGCTGCTTCAAGTAATTCATAGATGGGTTTCCTGTAAAGGTTCAGAATTACAAAAACGAGTAAGGCTCCGATAAGTATCGAAAGAAGAGTAACAAGAAGGATCTTGTTTATAGAGTCTATTATCAGGGTGTCAAGTTTTTGTTTCTGATCAGTACTGGCAGCTTGAGCAATTCCTTCAACCTGCGCAGCTATAACTGCCATGTTTTTCACTTCAGTCGTCTTTTTTTCTTTAAGAACCTCCAGGCGATCAAAATCAGTCCGGATCTCTCTGGAACTGGCAATTATTGTATTTCCTCGCTCAAGATTTTCTGGTTTTACCATCTGCTCGTCCAGATTCTCGGTAGCTTCAATTATATTCTCTATCAGCCGATCAAAATTTTCTGCGTACTGGTCTTCAGGAGCAATTATATAATTCTGATATTCATTTCTGGCTTCCATTGCAAGTATGCTGATTTTCTGAGCTTCCTGAGCATTTGATAACTTCTGCTGGAGAACTTCACTCGATGAGCCGTTCTCTAGATACTGCTGATATTGAAGCATCTGATCTTTATAAATCTCGTCCGCTTTCTGCAAAATAAGCTCGCCGTTTGAAACGATATCATTTCTCAGGGCTATCTCTTCGTCATCTGATTCAACATAACTGTCAAAAGTTTCCCTGAATTCACCAGACGTTTCGAGAACAGAATCCATACGATCCTGATTTACAGGATCTAGATAATTAAGGTATATTTCTTTGGAGATGGCCGCCTGCGTGGGCACAAGATTAAGATGGCTATAAGTTTTTTCTTTATAAGCAGGATCACCATGAATAACATAATTTTCCTGGGCTTCCAGGGCTTCCTGCATATTATTCATGATAAAGGTCATGTTTTGAATAGCTCGGGTCTTCTTTTCAACTTCGTTCATACCCTGATAACCTGTGTACCCAACAAAAAAAATCAAAATCAGAAGAAGAGCAAAGCCTATCACTACATGCCCTATTTTTGTGTTTTTATACATCTTTCTCACCCGTGCCTTCAACTTCTCCGCCTCTATACCTTTTTATCGGCAATTGGGCTATTAACGTGCCAGAGGTGCTTGCTGAAGAAGGTAAAACAGCGGAAATATTTCTAAAGAAAGTCTAAGGAAAGCTTTTGATCTTCCCAACCAATTATTCGATACAAACTATTCAGACCATTTAAGAATTGATAAATTTTTTGAT
>CAYSZA010000126.1:0-8181 GCA_964435275.1 uncultured Methanosarcinales archaeon
TAATATTAATGCTCAGGATGAAGTTTTAATATTAATACTCATATTTTTAATTAAACCGACTTTCCGCAGATGTACACAAAAATGATACATATTTTCTCAATACGGCAGTAGTTTAAATAATCATTTCATCTTTAAGGAATAATATTGGGCAAATCGGAAAATAAATTATACTTCTGTGTACATCTGCGGAATGTAGGATTAAAGAATAAAAGCCGGTAAATATTTTTAAATAAGAAAAACGTCGTTACATTTTGAAATAAAAAATTACCAATATCATAAAAGGGAGTGGATATGACGGAGGGAGGTCTCTTCAAAAGAGTTCTGGTCGCAACCGACGGCTCAGAAAACGCAGGTAGAGCGGCTTCTTACGGGATAAACATCGCAAAAGCAGTGGGTGCTGAAGTGCATGCGCTTTATGTTATCTCTACCCAGCATGCAGTAACCACACGAACGGTTATGGGCTGGAGTGAGGCATTTGAAGAATATCTTGCGAATAAGGGAGGAGTTGCAATTGCTGACGTAGAAAAGCTGGGAAAGGAAGCAGGGGTTAAAGTTGAGCCTGTGTTCCTGAAAGGCATCCCGGCTGATAAAATCCTTGAGTATGCCGAGGAAAACAATATCGACCTCATAGTAATGGGTACACACGGCCTTACAGGCATCAAAAGATTCCTGATCGGCAGTGTGGCAGAGAATGTCGTCAGGCATTCAAAAGTTCCAGTAATGGTCATTCGGTAAGTGAAGAGTCCTTAATTAAGAACCCTGAATGCCTGCTAATTTATTTTCAGTGCCGGGACATTGTTCTTAAGTTAAGGCTTTAATCTTTAAAAATCCCTGAGCCCTTAAACACAGCTTTTGCTTCCTCAAAACTAAGATCCCCTGGGGGCACGATAATATCGGATTCCAGAATCTCTTCCGCTTCAATAGGCTCCCCTTTTTCTTTTATTTCGTAGATCAGTTTAGCAAGTTCATCTCGAAATTCCTTGGCTTTTCCTTCCTCAACGAGATCTACAATTCGGTTATCGATCTGGTTCAATTCGTCACAGAGAGCTTCAGGAGCCCTGTACTGGCCTTCACCCATAATCCTTATTATCAAGCTTCAGACCTCCTTCCTTTCTTCCTTACCTTCTTCCCCCATTTTCGGTTTTTCAGACCCTTTTCCGGCTTCGGTCTTAAGCCTGGCAAGCTCAGATTCAACGTTGGTTTGTGCACTGATTTTTGCAAGCTCCCGGTCTATTTCATCCCTGCCTCCTGTAAGATCCTCAAGTGTACCGGCCTCCATAAGCTCATCAATCGCCTGTGCTCTTGCCTTCATTTCTTCGGTTTTGTTCTCAGCTCTTTCAAGCGCAAGACCTACATCTGCCATTTCCTCACTGATTCCTGTTACGGATTCATTAATTTTCACCTGAGCTTCTGCTGCCGAATATTGGGCTTTTATGGACTCTTTTCTTGTCCTGAAGATCTCCACTTTGGTTGAAAGGCGCTTTTCTGACTCAACGAGTTTTTCTTGCTGCGTCTCAAGCTCGGCAATTTCCCTGTCGATATTTTCTATCTGCTGCTGAAGGGCGGCTTTTCTCTCAAGGGCCAGCCTTGCAAGGTCTTCCCTATTAGCAGTAATTGCGTCTCTTGCTTGCTTATCAAGTTTGTCCGTATTCTGCACAAGTTTTGCTCTTTGAAGCTGGAGGCGCTTTTTTGAGCTTGTAACTTCTGCAACTCCCCTTTTCACATTCTGGAGCAGTTCAAGCTGCCTTTCATAGGAATAATCAAGAGTCTCTCTTGGATCTTCCATTCTGTTGAGCACCTTGTTCATTTTCGATTTAAACACCGTCTCCATTCTTGAAAATAATCCCATGAATTTTCCCCTTTGGTTTTTTTAAAGTTCTCAAGCCTGATAATCTGAGGCTTCCATGCATTATATTTTGATACCTGTGTTATGCCTTTCCCGGCACCTTATCGGCAGCTCTGGAACCTTTGCTGTCTATTTGTGCTCGCTGGAATATATTGTTAGCATATCTGTATTTCTACTATAAATCCCTCTTCCTGAATCAGATATCTCTTTTTCCTGAATCAGCCTTTTTTCCCAAACCGAAGATCTCTCCTCCCCAATTAAGCCCGTCTTTTCCTGAATTAATTTTCTCTACCCGAGTTCGTCTTTTTAAAGAAGAAAAATATTATAAGTTTATAATTATATATAAGAGGATATTATTCGTTGATGTGCGAACGATTTATATATTCTAAATGCAACTTATCTAAAGATATTATGGCAAAGCCTGAGAGTAAAACAGAATTTTTTTATAATGAAAAAGGACTGATAGCAGTAGGTAGTCCTGTTAAACTTCAGATCCTTAATTTACTCAGGGAAGAACCCAAGTCATTTGACGAAATTGTAAAATCTACAGCAAAAGCCAAGTCAACTATTTCCGTACACCTGAATAATCTCAGGTCGTATGAGCTTGTAGAAGAGAATTATGACCCAAAAGATCGACGCCGAAAAATATATTCCCTTATTTCCCGCTACATGGGATGCTCTCAGGAACCTTTCATCGAGCATTACAGGAATTTGCTGGAAAGGACTCCGGCAAACGGAAAGGACAGATTCTGTTTTTCAGAAATCCTGTTCCATGTACTTTGTTTTGGCTTTGAAGCATACGGGATTGATAATGCCCCGGTTGTAAAAACGATAGGAAACGACCTCGGAAGATCGCTTTCCACCATATTTGAGTCCGAAACTCCTGATGGGCTCCTAAAGGAGATTGCAGACTTCCTGGAGTTCCATGGGAAATGCCGGGTTTCCGTACTTGCAGGCATCCCTGCACTTCATATCGAAGACAGTTTTAAAGCCAGCTCAATGCCGGTCATAGGAAAACCTTTCTGCACCTTAAAAGAAGGCATTATTGAGGGAATTCTTAAAGGAAAGCTGGACAGGGAATGTAGAGTAGTAGAGACGGAGTGTTACGGAACAGGGCACGAACACTGTCTTTTTAAGATAACAATATAAATTCCTTTTTTTCGCTCATGATGTTACATATAAATTATTATTAGTAACTCCGGTTTCAAAACGCGCTCCATTCTTAAAACCAACTGGCTTATAAAATTTTTTCCGAACCAGCTCTTTTTTCAGGGCTTTAGCCTATTTTTCTCCTCGGAAGCATTATTGCTTCACGGCAACCTGTCAGCGAGCGTCTCCGATTACAACTCCCATTTCGGACTTCAGGCGAGGTCCTATTGCTGCAACTATACCAGGACCATCGGTTTTTTCCCGGCATACGATTGCATGTTCCAGAAGCCCCAGGCGCTCGATTTCGTAAATATCTCTTCCGTGGCCTGTTTTTTTAATTGCACTTTTGATTTCCGAACGGGTAGCTCCGTTAACAGTCACCCTATCTGTAGCTGCCTTTTTCCAGTTCCACCAGATATCAAGCTGTTTTTTGGTGAAACGTGCTTTTACATTTTTATTTGCCTCGATAACCTCGACTTCAACCGGCAGGTGAGGTATAAGGCCAAATCTGGAGGCAAGTTGTTTTGGTTTTCCAGTTCCCAGGGCTTTCAGTTCCCCGGCTTCAATCCTCAAAGGCACACCGATATTAACAAGAAAAGCATCCTCCCCGAATGCCTGGATAAAACCCATGTATACTTTTCCAGCTTCAGCTTTTTGCGCAGGTTTTCCATATCTGGAGGTCAGCAAATTCGCAGACACTTCTTCATCCTCACCTTCAAGGGTGAATTCGGCCCAGTTTTCAGGGGTAATGGAGATTTCAACCTTAACTTCAAGGTCTTTTAATTCATTCTCAACCAAGGTTTTCAAAAGCCCAGCCATTCTTTCCCGGTTCTTTCCATAGATATGCTGGAGGGTTACAACTTTTATCATATTCTTCCTACCGATTATTTCATCTGCCTGTTTTTTCCGTGAACCGGAGAATTCCTCAGCTTCTTAGATAAAATTCCAGAAGCTCTTCACTTTCTTCCAGAGCTGAGATAACAGTTTCATTAATGGGACTTTCTGCCCTCTCGATCTGGTTCTGGAGTTTTTTAATGTCCCGACTGTAGGGACCAAGTTTCCGGGAAATTGTATCCCTGCTATCTCCATGCTCAACTGCATCCCTGTGAATACTCTCTATTTTACTCCGGAGTCTCTTTACCTTTCCAAGAATCTCAGCACTCAGAGAGTCCAGCTCTTCTGTCTTTTCAGGCTCTTTTACCTCATCTTCACCTGCAGTTCCTTCCCTTTCAATACCTGTACCTCTGAACTCCCCTTTCTGGTCCCCGACCGGTTCTTTTTGACCCTCAGTCGGTTCCTCTGCAATTATATTCCTGAACTCTTTAAGGGCGGTTTCGACCTCTCTTCCGTATTCCGTAAGTTCGACAAACTTTATCCGCCCCTCAAATGTGAATCTTATAAGTCCGCACTGTTCCATTTTCGCTAGGATTCTGGTGGTATGGGCAAAGGTGGAATCTATCTCTTTAGAAATAACAGATGCATAAGTCTTTCCCATCGAGCCAATAAATAGCAGCGCACGAGTGGGTTTTTCCTGCAAAAACAACTTTTCTGCATTTTCATCGGACATAGTATCACATTGGAATTTTTCTAGCGGGTTACCTGTGGATCTGAATCAAAGCGTTTTAAGTATTCTTCAATGGTTTATATATAATACTGAGATCGTTTCCAACCTCTGTTCATCTCTGAACTTTTGCCTGACGACCTTCACACTGAAAGTGCCCTGATTATTTCTTTTATTTCTGTTATAGGCGCATCAGTCCTGAACGATGTGCCGCTGAAATGTGTCCTCGACGCCTCAAACCCGTGGGCTCTGAGGGCTTCTATCAGGATTTCTATTCCAGTTGCAGAAACTCCGAGTTCTTTACAGATCACATGCTGGTCATAGAACATCGGGATATTCAGTTCGTCCCTGCAGAGAGTGATTAACTTCTTTGCTTTATCCTTTGTATTTAGGGGATGCACCTCAAGTTCGGAAATAGCCTCGTCACAGAACGCCTGTTCCCTGAATGGTCCGAGCCATAGAGGGCCTGCAATCTGAGTCAAAGACCCGCAGACAGGGCACTCCTTTTCAATATGTACTGCAAGCCCGTATACCGGTCCTCGAAACCCACATGTCGGACAGTGAATGCTGAAACCTATTGACTTAAGAGTCCGATCAGTTTGTTTTGTTCCAGGGAGAACTGCAAGGTAAGTACGGACATAATGGCGTGTCACATGGGAAAGCAGGGGGAACATTCCTTTTTCATGCTTTGCAAGCTCTCTGGCGCAGGCTCCCAGGAGAACTCGAAGCCCCATCTCACTGTGATATTCCGTGTTAAGAGGTACAGCCGCATATTTTCGTATCCCGGCTTTCAGGTGGGCTCCACATAAGGGTGCCGTATCCGTTGCCGTAACCGACAGCATACTCCGAACCGAGGCTGACGCTGCGTCCAGGAAGGGTGAAGGGGTACCAAAAGGGTCGATATCCACGATATGGAATTTTTGCTCGTGAAGCAGTACATTTGCGTTCTTCCGGGTAGCCAGGGTTTTTTCCTCAAGCCCGTTAATTTTGATATTTTCTTTAATCATTTCAAACGCATCGGCGCTCCAGTCATTCATGGTCGAGTGAATCCCTACTTCTCCTGCAATCCGAAGCCCCCTTATCCCTGACGCTGAAAAAGCGTCCACATAACGAATTTCTTCCCTTAGAAGCTCTTTTCTCGAAAGAAGCCTTTCCACAAATGCAGCCGTAGCTGCAACGTTAATATCGCGGTTAAGCTCCATCTCCGGGTTGTAAAAGACCGGAGCTGCCGAGGGAGGGAAGGTTGCGTCCGGAGGTGGTATCGGAACTGAAACCTTTGTTGTGCCTTCGACTATAGTTTTACATGTCATTTGAAACTGCTATACTTTGGGATATTATTTTACAGTGATGGTCATTTGCATTTTCGGATATCCCTTTACAATGAAATTGTAGCTTCCAGGTTTATCAAATGTATACTCAAAGGTATTTCCGTATGCAAGCGTTTGATCCGCGAAAAGATATTCTCTGCTGGTCAGGACAAGCATACTGGATTCCTGGTAATTTTTCCATACAGCCGTATCTCCGGTATTAATTTCCAGCCTTGAGGGAATCATAAGATAGTTCTTAAGCCTCACAGAGTGCGACGTCGGGGTGGTTCCGTCAGGCTGTGCAACCCCGGCTCTTTCTCCCTCTTCGACTCCTGTTCGTCCTATTTCAGGCTCTTTCTGGATTCCCGAAGTTCCAGTCTCTTCCGAAGTTCCCAATTTTCCCTGCGTTTCGGTTTCTGCCGGCGTTTCATACTCTTTCTGTGCTACCGTCTCATCCGACGTTCCCGTTTCTTCTGGTGTCCGCACTTCCTGTTCTGTACCTGTCTCTTCCGGAGTTCCCACTCCCTGCTGCATCCCTTCAGGTGTTCTCACTTCTCTTGGTCTTTGTGAACCCCCTGAACTGCTGCCTGCCTCCTGGTCTTCTTCATTCTCTTTGTTATTTTCCGAACTCAAGCAGCCTGATATTATTACCAACAGGACTATCAGAAGTAAAATTATTTTCTTTGTTGCCAATCCCCTCCCCCTTGTTATTAATGTCCTTTTTGTACTCCAATGTAATATAAGCCTTTTATAAATAATAATGCTTTCTTATAACAGTCCTTTAAGCCCGAGTTATTTTTGAAGCACGGGCACGGATTTTGAGTAAGAAATGTTGGTCCAAATAATGGGATAGGGACCAAATTAGTGTTACTTCATATACTGCTTAGAAGAGAAACTATAGCTTTAAGAGCTACAGCTTACTACACGAATCCACAAAACCCAGGAGATCTTCGGATTTTTTGAGGAGGTACCGGGTCTTAGAGCTGTTGTATATGCATCCTTAGCTACTCCAGAGAAAGGAAGGTATGTTAACGCGATCCCTCAGGAGCCCGAGTAAAATTTTCATAGACGCAGCAGATGAGAAATAAAAGCAAAGGACAGTATGTCCTCCTTTATTTAAAAAGTGCAAAAATAGATTTGCCAGGAAATCTTATCGGCCTTTCATGACAACTCAGATTTCCTGCCCTTTAAAGCTCTCTTCGATACGACGAAACTGTATAAACACTTCATTAAACCAATTTTCCTGAGATCTTACTCTTCATTTTCAGGAAATCCTGAGATATTTATTCTTCAGTCTCAGGAGCCATCTTTCAGGGTTCAACCGCAACACTGACATTCATTTTGGGCTGACCGATAACACTGAAATTGTACTCTCCGGTCTCGTTGAAGGTATAGGTAAAAGCTCGCCTGTACACAAGGTTTGTATTCTCAAAGAGATTTTCCTCACTCACAAGGGTAAAGACCCTTTTCGGATTGTCCTGCATGTTTAACCAGGCAACGGTTTCTCCCTTTTTTATTTCAAGACTTGAGGGACTTGCTCTGTAATTTTCCAGTCTTACAGTATACGGAGTCCCTTTAATGCCAGGAGTTGAGACCCCGACCGTTCCCTCGGTTTCGTTTTCTTCCGAAGTTATATTTTCTTCCGGTGTTTCGGTTTCTACAGCAGTCGCATTTTCTTCCGGTGTTTCGGTTTCTACAGCAGTCACATTTTCTTCCGGTGTTTCCACAACAGTTACGTTTTCTTCAGGAGTAACATTTTCCTCTGGCGATGGCTGTTCGTTCCCTGCGCACCCTGAGAGTAAAACGGCGCTGAATATGAGAAGAAGCACAATTATTTTTGTTTTCATTCTATCCCCACGTCTTGTGATTATGAAATTTCGGATACTAATACCTCAGCCGAAGTCTTACGCAATTTTCAAGCTAAATGTTTAGTTTGAAGCTTAACCGTCTAGGTTTTTGACCTTACTGGGCTATAAAGACCAGTACTCTATAGTATTGCAGTCTTTCGTATTGCAGTCTTTCTTTGAGGGCATTTCGAATCCTATTTTTTCTTTCTCAAGATGACTCATAGATATAAATATACTTTTCACTGACTTTGAATTATTCTTACTTTTAAGCAAGTACCCTTTCTAAAAATTCCTGAAATTCGCTTCCAGATTGCTGACTACTTAAACTTAACTCATTAATAATTTTAATATCATGCTCGCATATAAAGATATTTGCGGCTAAGCATTAAGTACGAGATCGCAGGCAAGTTATCAAACTTAGGACTTACGCAGTTGAGATCCAAAACAAGCACAATAGCCGTTACAGTAAAA
>CAYSZA010000127.1:0-8156 GCA_964435275.1 uncultured Methanosarcinales archaeon
ATGGTCTGCCAGCTCAAAACTGGAATAAACGTCTGGACCTGGACGAGCAGCAATTTAAGGGATCAATAATATAAAAGATATCAGAAAGAACTGGAAGGAGATCAATAAGAAAGACATCAGGAAGAATTGGATCATTAGTTATAATTCTATTTTTAGATACCTTAACTCTTAGAAACTCTGCTTTAACCGCTGTAAGCTTTTACCATTAGATTGATTTTATAAAAGTTAAAAATTCTTTAGCTACAATATTTTGGAAATTTGCTGCGAAAAAATTTATGGTATGAAGTCATGTGGTTACAAAGTACGTGATTTTTTGTTAGTATCCATACCAACAAAAGTGACTCATCAAAGGACTTAAATAGAATAGGACAGTTATTAATTGTTTGAAAGATTTAGTAAAGATCAGGGTTGGGGATAACTCGAAATTAGCATTTTAGCGGCGAGAAAAATTAGAATGTTCATACCTCCTACCCAAGCTAAGAAATTATGTTAGAGTTCATAAATAATGTTAAAAATCAAAGAGTCATGCCAAAAGTCCATAAGGTTAAAAATTTATACGTCTATAAAAATAATGACACTAAAATAATACTAAAAAAATGATGTTAAATAATGACGTTAAAAATGATGTTAAAAATGATGTTAAAAGATTAACGTTAAACTAACTTAAAAGATGTAAGTTAAAAAGTAAAGATTGGTAGTTGATTGAGAGCCCCATTTGATGACCCACGGGCTCTCAATCGGTGAAACCCCCCTTTGAAGAATACTCCCAAATATTCTTCTCACAGTTGCAAGAGAAACAGTGTAGACATCCATCGGTTGTGATTGATTGTGGTGATTGATTGAGAGCTCCTTATGTGATCCCTGAGCTCTCAATCGGTGAAACCCCTACAAAAATTCCCCATACGCTATGCACAAAGGTTCACTATTTCGCTTCTCTTACAACTACATCCTTCTAATGCTGAAATTGTATATATAATAAATTACGCCAAATATTCAATTGCCTATCGTTTTCATATTATCATTAACTTTTGAGTAAGGCAATAATTTATAACATGCTTCAAAAACATAATCGACCCTTAAAATATGCTGACGTCTAATTTTTTAATGGCTTCAAAATTTAAAGCAAACGAGTCAGTCAATTAAAGGAGTAGCAAAAAAAGAAATCGGCCTGGAAGGCCGGAAAACTGCTTACTGATTTGAGATTTAATCAATTATTGTCTTTTATCAACTGCTTATTAAATCAACTGCTGAAATGTCATTTTAATCAACTGACGTTTCATTCTGTTTTTTAAGAAGTTCCACAGCCAGTTCCCTGAGTTTGTACTTCTGGATTTTTCCGCTTGCTGTAAGTGGATATTCGTCCACGATAAAGACATGCTTTGGAACCTTGTAGCGAGCAATCCTGCCTACGGCATAATCCCGTATGTCAGGTTCGGTAAGATCTGCACCTTTTTCGAGAATCACAAAGGCTCCAACGATTTCCCCGTATTTCTTATCAGGGATTCCCACAACCTGGGCATCTCTGATTCCGGGCATGGCATGCAGGAACTCCTCAATCTCCCGTGGATAGACATTTTCTCCTCCCCGGATGATCATATCCTTAATCCTGCCTGTAATCCTGTAGTAGCCGTTTTCGTCGCAGGTCCCGAGGTCTCCGCTATGCAGCCAGCCGCCCTCATCAATCACCTTACTCGTTTCTTCGGGCATCTTGTAATAGCCTTTCATAACGTTGTATCCACGACAGCAGATCTCTCCAACGATGTTTGGAAGTACTGGCTCATTGGTATTCGGGTTTAC
The DNA here is from genome assembly GCA_964435275.1 of uncultured Methanosarcinales archaeon. Lineage (GTDB taxonomy): Archaea > Halobacteriota > Methanosarcinia > Methanosarcinales > Methanosarcinaceae > Methanosarcina. Next base: position 1,798 of record CAYSZA010000127.1, read on the forward strand.
TACCCTGACCTCAACTCCAGGGAAACACTTCCCGACAGTTTCGACCCTGAGTTCAACAGGGTCATCGACCGTGGTCTGGGTCATGCCAGGAGAAGCTTCCGTAAGCCCGTACACACTGGTAATCTGATAGCAGTGCATATCTTTTACGACTTTTTTCATAGCTTCGACAGGGCAGGTCGAACCAGCCATAATCCCGGTTCTGAGGGAGGAAAGGTCAAACATATCGAACATAGGGTGCGTGTACTCAGCAATAAACATAGTAGGCACACCATAGAGAGCCGTACACTTCTCTTTCTGAACTGCCGCAAGCACAAGCAGAGGATCGAAAACTTCAAGCATGACAAGCGTTGCCCTGTGAGTCAGAACTGCCATAACTCCGAGCACGATCCCGAAACAGTGGAAAAGAGGCACAGGAAGGCAGAGCCTATCTTCATGGGTAAATTTCTGACGGTCGCCTATGGAGAGCCCATTGTTCAGGATATTTTTGCTGGTCAGCATAACCCCCTTAGGGAAACCTGTAGTCCCTGAGGTATACTGCATATTGACAACATCGTCCCCGGTAACACTCGCCAGAATCTCCCTGAGCTCGTCGTCAGGGTAGTGACTGCCTAGAAGCATAAGCTCACTTGTATTATACATGCCCCTGTGTTTTTCCGGACCTATGTAAATTACATTCTTAAGATAGGGGAAGTTCTTGCTTTTCAGGCGTCCTCTTTCGGAGCTCTTGAGCTCAGGAACCAGCTCATTGATAATCTCAAGATAATCAACATCCCTGAAGCTATCAATAAGAGCCAGGGCCTTCATATCGGACTGTTTTAATACGTATTCGACCTCATGGCTCTTATAGGCCGTGTTTACAGTAACAAGCACTGCCCCGATTTTTGCCGTGGCAAACATGAAGGTAAGCCAGTCAGGAACATTTTTCGCCCAGATTCCTACATGGTCTCCTTTTTTTATTCCTATAGCTAGCAGCCCTTTTGCAAGGTTATTGACCCTTTCGTTAAATTGCCCGTATGTAAAACGGAGATTCCGATCCGGGTAAATAATAAATTCATGGTCAGGATCTACAGCCACCTGTTTTTCAAAATACTCGCCGAGGGAGTCACATATCATAATATACCTCTTTGTGCAGTTAGGTGTATGGGGGAAATAGCGGATATAAGTTGTACTGTCAAAAAGTTGAACGCAGCATTAAACAGGCTCACAAATTCTGACATTATTGATGATGATAAAAGAGCAATAAGGGATTTTATCTTTTCCATCCGAAATGAAAAAAGGGCTTTGTAGAAAAACTATCTAAATCAATCTCAGGAGACTAAAATTAAATAAGCAAATATACCCGGCTATTCAGTTTAAATCAATTAATATTTGTTATTTCACAGAATTTCTACAAAACCCACTTCAGTTCCTCTTTTAATATGGGTTCACTACTACATTAGCGATCATAAATCCGCTACTATGGTTTTTCCCTTCTGGGGTAAACAGTTGCTTACTTCTCATGCTTTTGGACCTTTTCAGCACTGGCTTTACTGGTACTTTATTTGCTCTATCGGAGTCAGCCAACTTATTAGAAATACGTTAAATATTAATGCGGTCTGATGCAGATAAGAAAGTAGGCCTCCAGGGTTTGTTGGACAACAGCCATCTGTGATTGATGAAAAATTTAATCCTTTCCATGCTGTCAAGGTGAAAAATTTGTCACTATGGCATTCTGCTTCATATAATGTAAAGTTCCCTTAGAAGGCGTATACTCTAATACCTAAACGCACATGTACCTGGAAACCACATATAAAAGTCAGGGCTATCGCTCGGATATGGATAGGTTTAGGACGCCATGTGTGTGAAAACAGTATTTTTGGACTTCAATGAACATAACTGTAAATAAAAATGTTGCGGCTCTTCGCTGTTTCACGTGAATCGAAAATAATTATCTAGTTGAAGCGTTACCAAAGAGAAATGTCTATGCTGAATGTGTTTCCCACAATAAATGTTTTTAAATATTATAGATGTTGTAGCATATTTAGAAATTGAATCTAAATTACCACTCTAAATAGCGAAGAACCGTACTCGTTTCATACTCCGTGTTCATGCCCGTGATGCCTATGTTCATGTTCGTGCTTATGTTCATGCTTATGTTCGTGCTTATGTTCATGCCCATGTTCTTTAGACAAGATCTCATCAAAATCCCCGCGTAAAGCTTTCAGTGCATATCTTTCCAGATTAATTTCCTCTCTCGTACGGAAGCCAAATCTTCTGAGTAAAGATACAGGAGGGCACCAGCCCTGTATAGCATATTGAAGCAGAAAAGTTGAAGCTATTGTGGGCAAGATAAGCCACTTCTTGCTTCTTTTTAAGCCAAGTATCACTCCAATCAAAGAAACAGTAGCTGCACGGACTTCAACAATACGTCCTATATCCCACTCCTTATCTAGCTCTTCAATCCTTTTGCTAATCTCATAGTCGGTTTTACCTGCATAAAATCTGATTATTGCAGCTGTCTCTATATCAATTGCCTGATTAATCTCAGGAGGCGTTTTAGCTCTTACTTTATCTCCCCGCAAGAATTCACTGTAGTTGCTCATTACCATAAAGCTCCCCTCTTAATGACCTTTTTTGGTCTATGACATGACCGAAACTACCTTTTATTAAAAGAGGGTAGAGGTATGAGCATATAAATTTATCATGATAATTAAGTTTCGATACTTGATTTGGCAAAATGAAAAGGACAAATTTACTTTTTCTGTTTGCTGGGCCGTTACAAGATAAACATGTCTTTAAATATGTCTTTAAATATGTCTTTTTTGAGATAATCACAACTACGCTGGCGCATCCCACTGAAAGCGACAGAGCATTTTAGTGCCAACGCTCTTGCTTCTACCCATGAAGAACTCACATACCTATAGCACATATACTTGGAAGCCACGTACAAAGGTCAGGGCTATCACTCCGAGTAAGGATAGGTATTTAGGACGCCCAGCATGAAGCTTTGCATGTCAAGGGACCAGATTCACAAAAGGGATGAGCAGATAGAAAAGCTAAATGACATGCATAAGCAAGCTGTCCAGACTCAAACTTTGATTCAGGAGAATAGCAGGTTAAATATTGAGCTGCTTCCGGAGACTCTGGAAAATAAGAAACCATGGTATAAGTTATCTGCGCTTTTTACTTTCAGTCGGTTCCTCTTCTATGTCTATTTGCTCTATTGTACCTTCTTCCTTTTCTATTGGTTCTAGCTTTTTCATTAATTCTTTTTCTTTATTATCATTTTTTACTTTTCTTGCTGGCATTTGTCCACCTCAATAGTTTGATGTCTGCTGAAGTAATAAATTTATTGAAATAACTGCTGATGCTGAGTTGTTTTTCTGGCTCAGTACGAACCCGCGTTTATGCTCAATAGGCAGTGTGCCTGGTTTTCTATATAACCATAAATCTCAAGAAGTTATTGAGTTGAAAAATCAATCTCAGAAGGCCAATTTCTCCCACAGCATACAAAAACTTGACTTAGATATACAGCAAATTCACAACACTGCCTGTACCTTCGCTAAGACCTACAACCTTGGATTCTTTTTTAATCGTTCGACCAGGTTCTCCTCGATGTCCCAGATCTGGAACCTCGGCATCAAGATTCAGGCTTCAGGACAATTGTGGAAGGCTGGTGCAGTACGTCTATCCCTCATTTCCATGCACCTAACTACGCCTATTGATATAAAGAATATTATTCACTGATCCAAGCCTTTGCTTTATCAAATTCACTATTACTGAAAACTTTCACTTGAACAGGAATAATGAATTTAAATACATTGACAGAATCATTTATCCAGTGTACATCAGAAACAACCGCAACTTTCTCGAATGAAAGTGTATGCCACGATACCTTTGCATCTTCTACGTAAGCATCGAGTGCATAATGTATAAAGTCCTTGTTCAATTGGTAAAGCATGCGAATCTTCTTGTGCCTTTGCAGTTTGTCTTTCATTGCAGGAATTAGTACAGTGTCGTAGTCTTCTCCTGTTATCGTTCCACTACCAATAATACCTAGAACGTTGTCTGGCAGACCTTGCATAAGTTCCATCATGGTATTTTCCTCCAAAACGAACCCGAAATTATTTCAATAATATGCAAAATAAATGAAAATACTTTTCTCCTTACCTTTTTTGGCTATTGATCTCATCATTACCTTGGGCAGGAAGGTTTTTCAAATGACACAATATGAGGCTAAAGCTGGACATAGTGTAGCTTCTTTTTTGTAGCCTTCCACATACCTAACCACATATATATACCTGGAAGCTAAGTACAAGGGCCAGAGCCATCGCTTAGGATAAGATAGATTTAGAGACACCAAGCGGTTAAGTGAAAAAATATGGAACTGGTACTCGCCAGCTCGCATAACTGTTTAAATCCTCTATTTAACTTTTTCAAAAACCAAGAAATCAAGCGTAAAATTATTAAAAATCCCGAGACAATCGTAAAGAGTTCCACAAATTAATTAGGAATACAGGATTCAGAGAAGCGGTTTTAGTTCTGAGATGATCTCAATAAGTAACGTATTGGATAATATATCCAGCTAAGACACTTATCCCAAATAGTAGAAGCAGTATGATCAACACATCCTTCTTGTCTTTTTCCTCTTTAAACAAGACTAATAATCCTAGACCCACACTAGTGCTGAGTCCAGCAATAGTTGAGCCATAAGTAATAGCACCTTTGAGATACAACATCGTTATCACTACAGAAGCAGCACAATTTGGAATAAGCCCGAATAATGCCACTAAAAACGGCTGGAAAACACTACTCCCTATGAACAGATTTTTGAATGCTTCTTCACCCATTTGAGCAATAGCAAAATTTATTGCAAACGAAACACTAAAAATAAAAATAAAAACCTTGGCTGTATGGATTATTGGATGAATAATAATCTCCTCAGGATTAAATTCTACTGAGGAAGGGCTTGAGCTGTGACCGCAGCAAGCTTTTTCTTCAAGTATTATTTCATGATTATGATGTTTATTATCGGAACCTTCTGCATATGCCTTTATATGGACTAAGGTCTCTTTGTTCGATTTTCTAAAAGCAAAGTCAACAGCATATCCACCGATTAGAGCGATAACAACCTTTGTTATGAGCAAAGGTATAATAATTCTAGTGCTTTCTGGTTGAGAAAGAATTATTGGAATTGCCTCATCTGAAGTTGACAGATAAACAGCAAGCAAAGTGCCAATAGTGGCCAACCTTTGTGAGTATAGCACCGAAGCGATAACGGACATGCCACACTGAGGGAAACTGCCTGTCAACGCTCCTATAGCAGGTCCAGCTGCTCCAGCTTTTTGTACTGTTTCCCTGACCTTGTTTGCATATTTGTATTCAACTAATTCAATTCCAAAATAACTGATAAGAAGTAGTGGAATCATTTTTGCGCTTTCTGTTAAAGTTTCTAAGAAAATATCAAACAAATAATTAATTTCCATCTAATGGCCTCTATTTGGATTACTTTTTCGGCTCTGTAGAAATTCTCTAAAATAACAAACATAACTGATTTAAACCGAATAACCTAATATGTTTTTGCTTATTTGCTTTTAGCCTCTTGAAGCTGGTTTAGGTAGGTTTTCTACAAAGCCAAATGATACAAACTGGAACCGAAGAACTCTGGCAATTGTCAGTCTGGTGATATGTGTGTCAATTACTCTTCACGGGATAACTGCAACTTACTTTACAAAGCTCTATGGAAAATACTCAAGAAAGTCAGGAAATGAGTAACTTGCATTTTAAGAAAATGCTAGAGACTTTTTAGACACTTTGTTAACATTACAAATAAAATATATTGCTTACCAAATGCAGTGACAACTTATATTATGCTCATAAATACATTTATGGGAAAAATGTGAGTTTTGCCTGTTATAGCTTTGCTTATTAAAGTTGGGGATAAGATGAAAGAGTTGTCTAACATAGAACAAAAGAGTAACGAAGTCCAAATTCCAGTTGGGCCAATCTATCTTAACGGAAACCTGGAGATTCCCAAAGGATCCAGGGGAATTGTTATTTTTGCGCAGGGCAGAGGAGTAAAAGCTTAAGTACACGTGACCAGTACATTGCACAGTAACTTAATAAAAGTGACCTTCATTGGTCATTGGTTAAGGAATTTTCTTGCCTGAAAGATATCGATTTTGCAACAGAAACCTACCTTAAACTTTGGCCTGTTTACATGAAATCTATACCCTGTTCCAGCTCATAATTTACTGAAATATTTGACAAACGTTGAGAAATTGATGTAATTTGTCACGATTCCTCGCTTAACCGAAGACGCATGAAGTGACCTTGGAACTCTGTTACTCGATCTCTTGACAATAGATGAAGGGGGAATC
>CAYSZA010000128.1:0-8054 GCA_964435275.1 uncultured Methanosarcinales archaeon
GAGATCAATGATGGGCTTTCAACACCATGTCACATGGAAAAAGACCTAAAGTCTTATGAAACATTCACTTTTGGAATAGACCAGTATGACCTGAATCTTAAAGATCCGTTAACAAAGGTTCTTTTGAAAATAGTATATGCAAATCACGATAACAGCCAGAAGGATATGACGCTCGAGATCAACGTTGGGGGCACCGAGTGGATAAAGGTTGCTGATCTGAATAGTTATCATGATTTCAGTGACTGTGATACGAATCTGGCTCCCTTCGACATTACGGGCTACGTGAATACTGTTGCAAAACTTAATAATCTCACAGTAAGATTCTCGGCAACAGGAAATGCAGCCAGCGACAATAAAAATGGATGGATTGACTTCATAGGGATTCATATTTAGTCGTGACTATTCCCGCGACTAAAGTTGCTGGTAGCTAAGCTTTTGTTCCAAGCCACATATTGAAGAGGATTGAAGCCCATATCCTCTTTTGAACTGACTACACTGCTTCAATTTCTATTATTTTTTATGGATATCTAATAATAAAAGCCCCTGAGAGGCTGCAATAAAACTTACTGCTTCTGTATAGTTACCGTAACATCAGTAGAAACGTATGAGTTCAATACAGATACATGATTAAAGTAACTGATTTAATAATTTTAGAAGAAACGTTTTAAAATTCCTATTCTACGTTTTGAACTCATAGGATATGTTTCCTGAACTTGGATATTCCATCGGATATAGGAATACAGGAATTATGACAGACAACCAGGATATTTTGCATCTACTTAGGAAATGTTAGTAGAAAGCTGCCAAATATTAAATACGCAATAAGGATTGAAGTTGACTTATATCCCCTGAGCTAATAAATACTCAAGGGATTTACGCTTCTTCTGAATAAAGCCGAATCCAGTATTAACACAAGATACAAACAGAATTTACTTTTACTTGTTGAGTGGGTGTTTGTTATTGTGAACTACCTTACTCTGAATTCTTTACCTGACGGTTCAGTTTAGAGGGAGAAGCTTCCTTCGAGTAATTAAATAATCTAGTCTCAGTTATAAGAACTCAGTCCTATCATTGTGAAAACATGAATGGTTAAATCGTCTCTTGAATTTGTTTTTGTGTTTGCCCATGTATTTCTTAAGGTTTTTTGCAAGAAGTAAACAGAAATTGGTCTTAACTCTGTACTATTATAACATGGAAAAGGTGCGTTTTGAAAACTGACAGCTTTAAATAGACAAAATTGTTTGATAGTTTGTTTGGTCTAAAACAGATGTTTGTCTTTCCCCGTCACTTTTCGCAAAACAGGTCAAGAAAAACCGAATATTAGTGCCGTTTATATTACTGCGTAAACAGCATGATAGTACAAGAATACAAATCGCCGCAGCATCTTTCCGTTTCACAGTTTGTAAAATTGGGAAGACTTTCAAGAACTGGTGCAAGTATCGACAGTCGAGTTAATATACAACTAACAACAATTTGAAGAGTTGATCAATAAATTTTTAGGATGTGACTCTTCTCGTGGAGGGTAAAAACTACAGAACAATTGGCAAGGACCGCCAGGCAGTTTCAGAGGTATATGGTACACTGTTGATGATGAGTATAGTCATTATAGGCTTTTCTATAATAGCTCTAATTGTACATTCCGATGGGTGGACTCTGAAACCAGTACATGCCCCACATACCGACCTGTGTGAAGTAATGAATGTAAATAATGGCACTGTAGAGACTTCACATAGTGGAGGAGACACCATTGACCTGTCGGCAATCAAAATAGTACTCATATTCCCCGACGGAGAGCGGCATGAGATCAGCAAATCCAAATTAGTAATCATATTCCCCGACGGGCAGCGAAATGAGTTCAACAAGTCCAACTTTGAAGATCCAGACGGCACTGAGCCCGATGATGATGTTTTCATGCTTGGAGATAGCATAGTAATTAATGACGAAAAAATCAAGAATGACGTTGATGTAGACATGTACTTTTTGAACACTGAATCCCAACAGGTGATCCAGAGAACAGTACTCAAAGGAAATTATTGGGAAATTCCTTACTGGTTTACTCCTGACCCATATGGAAGTATATATGATAAATCAGGAAGTCTCAACGGAGAATACCTGCCTGTAGAAATAGTTAACGAGATCAATGATGGGCTTTCAACACCATGTCACATGGAAAAAGACCTAAAGTCTTCTGAAACATTCACTTTTGGAATGGACCAATATGACCTGAATCTTAAAGATCCATTAAATAAAGTTATGTTGAAAATAGTATACGCAGATCACGATAACAGCCAGAAAGATATGACGCTCCAGATCAACGTTGACGGTTCCAACTGGATAACGATTGCTCCTAATCTGCCTGTGTATAAAGATTTCAGTGACTGTGATACGAATCTGGCTCCCTTCAACATTACTGGCTACGTGGATACCGTTGCAAAACTTAATAATCTCACAGTAAGATTCTCGGCAATGGGAAATGCAGCCAGCGACAATAAAAATGGATGGATTGACTTCATAGGGATTCATGTTGAGTAATAATGTATGAAACTATAAGGCTGGGGCAAGTGAATGAAAATAATTTTTAAAATTTTTCTTTTAATGTTTAAATAAGATTACCAGAGGTAAACAGAGTCAGGTTTTTAGCAGCTTCCACTAGGATTTTTTTTCTTTCTGTAGTCTCTGGAAGCAGCTTAATATTAAACCTGCTGTTCTCCTGGATCAGCGTTTGACTCGCCATTCGCTGGCAAAGATAAGCATGGATTCTTTTCTGAGCTGGCCTATAAGGCATATATTTGCTTTTTTTGCGGCTTCAGCGCCTGAGTCGAAGGGCATGGCTTTGGTAGCGATAAGAGGGATTCCTGCCCTTGCGGCTTTTGTGACCATATAGGCGGGCTGCCTGCCTGTGGAGAGCAGATAATGTTGTGAAAGGTCAAGGCCCTTGATAAAGGCTGCTCCAACTGCTTTGTCTACGGCGTTATGCCTCCCGACATCGACAATCTGTACCACAAGTTTACCGGTTCTATCTATCAGGGCTGCAAGATGGGTTCCTCTGGTAACTCTGTATGTCTCGGATTCGAGATGCTCTGTACCTGCAAAGACGGCTTGCGGCTCAAAAACAGTGTCCGAATCGACAAAAATTTCTTTGCTGACCTTCTCTTCTTTTCCGGCTTTTCCGGCGGTTTCGGCGCCGATTATTTGTTTATCCTTTCGGGTTCTGATATGAACTTCACTGTCTTCTGTCTCAACGTTTTCAATTTCCCTGAAACTAATAACACCTTCTGTAATCAGGTGCCCGATTGCAAGCTCTTTAAATTCGAACGGGGAGGCAAAAAGCGTCGTAAAGAGTTTTCCGTCAAGAAAAAGTTTAACAGGGCATTCCCTTGCGAGCAGAACTTTAACATCTTCGGCCCTGCCGTCGGAATGAATTCTTTTTGCAGGATAACGAGTGGTATATTTTTCAGGCATATGGATCTGTTTTCTCGCTTTTTCAGTATATGGAGAACATATGTACCCATATGCCTTTTTCTTTTCCGTCAGCTCAGGTAGACTCCAAGGTAGTCGATGTCTATCTTTTTTCCATTTTCTGCATCAATTTTCAAGTAAAAACGTAGATCCGACGGATCTTTTATTGATGCTGCGGGTATAGTCTTTGTATATAAATACCACTTATTTCCTGTTAACATTGGACCTAGTGTGTTACCTGTAAAAGTCATATCAGGAGGAATTTTTAAAGTAGGAAGCTGGTAAATTATTAAAATTTTAGCTGAACTTGGCTGGGATTCAAACTCTGTAAAACTACTAAATCCAAATATCGATTCAAATGGGTTATCTTTTAGATCATGAGAAAATGTGTTGCTACTTTTGTATCCACTCAAAACTGGGTTTGCGTTTTGTACCGTGAGGTCAACTGGTGAGCCATAGTCCCTAAGACGGTACAGGTCTACTGTAGTATCAGAAGCGGTATCAAAAGAATACCATTGCTTCAATCTCATTACATTTTGATACCTAATTGGTATAATCTCTGCATTTATTATCGTTTCATTTATATACAGCCTTTCCAGCGTTTTATCTCCACTGGGCTTGAAGTAGAAGCGTACAGAATTAGGGTGTTCAGAATTAGGAATCAGTTTAACACTATAATCTATCCCATTGAACCCTTTATCTTGAGCAACTTTATTGAAATATGCATACCAAGCATGCGGGTATTTTGTGGTAATCGTCATATCAAAAGCATTGACACTTGTGTTATTGTCGCTAATGTTATCATGTTTAGTAGCTCCCCATCCTGTTAATCGGAGAGGAGTTAAGGAGTTTGACGAAATAGAATTGGGTTTGCCTAAAAGTTCAACTGGACGGATAGTAACTATGTAATTGCCTTTATTCGTTTTGTTTTCTTCTATAGTGAATGCAGGAAACTGTTTCATTACAGAACTTTTACCATCTGCAAGGATCAAGGCTCCATTTTCATACCTGTAAATCTGGTCCGGATACTGCCTGCTACCTGAAAAACAGCTTATCCCGTTGCACTCAAAAACATAATAGGGAGTTTCTGTTTTATTAGTAGTGTACGGCTTTATGGCCATTATGCATCTTTCAGTGTTTACCTCAAGTTTTCCGTATGATTTTGAAGATTCGAAAACCGGAACCTCTCCTCCCCCAATATTAAAAGGCACAGTTGCTGAAAAACTATTTTTAGAATAATTGCCTGATTCCATAAGTCTGGAGAACATATCGATACTTTCTTTTAACCCTATCATGTCGTCCCATAGATCATAGGCGTGATCCTGTTCCGCGTCATTTTTCCATTCAGGGACATATTCAAGTTTGACAACGGAAATTATTGTGAATATGAGTCCCAATAATAATATTGCTATAATAGCTGTTACAGCAGCGGACTCAGACTTTGAAAAACGGGAGAATAGCCCTACTTTCTCCTCTTCTGTCTCTTTTCTTTTAGTGGAGGCATCTGAGAGCATTTTCGAGACCCTTTAGTTGTGATTTTTAATATTTTTTCTTGAACTTTTCCTTACTTTCCTTTTAATTCATCTCAATTCAAGCCAATTCCAGGTTCAGCCTTGATAACGGTTTCACTGATATACAATCCTTTCAAACCCTTTTTGCCTGTGTTTTCTTTTGGGAAGGTCAAACTTACGAAAGGTATTTTTGCATCTGGATGAAGTTCGGGGTCCCATGGTTCAATATAACAGTCTATAATAGGATCTATATTTGCATCCATAGTTACTTTCTTAAAATACTGTTCCCAAGCTGCAGGATGTTCCGTATAAACCGTTAGTTCCAGTCTTGTTAAGTTATCTCCAACTATATTGCTGTCATATGAGGTTCTATAATTGATTCCTATAAGGCGAAGAGAGCAGCCTCTATTTGAGGAAATAGATTCTGAGGGAGTGTAGGGTTGGGACAGCCTTACATTATTTATAGATATGTTATATTTAGTGTCCGTCGAATTGTTATCGAATGCTTTGGAAAAACGAATCGAAGGATAGAGCATAATAACTGACTGGTCTTTCTGGTCAGTAGTTTGGGTCTGGTCAAGAATTAGAGCTCCGTTTTCATAACTGAAAACCTGATCTACATAATAATTATTCTGAGAATTATAAGTAATAGTGCCACAGTTAATTAATTGAGAATATTTGCTAGTAGAACCTTCACGGCTTGCTACTATGCCTATTGTACAATTCTCTTCGTTTACAGCAAGAGTTCCGCTTGATTTTATGGAACCCACAAGCGGGAGGTCTCCGCCACCCATATGGAAAGGCACACTCATGATTATCTGAGGAGATGAAGAGCTAGGGGTAAAAGAGTCAGAATAGGTGCAATTCTGATTTAAAGCTAGAATGATTGAGATCATATCTATTTTTGACTTGACTTCTGCCATATCAGCATATATATCATCCATATGAGAATATTCGGCATCGCCTTTCCACTCAGGGACATATTCTACATATATAATGGTTATTATTGAAAATATAATTCCCAGCAGTAATACTGCCCCAATAACAGTTGCTGTTGCAGATTCCGAACTGAAAAAAAACTGTTTTTCTGATTCGGACCTGCTTTCATTGTGTTTTTCCATCTATTTCAGACCCCTAGCCTCAATTCATTATTTGAGTTTATTACTTCACTTGAATCCCCACAAAGTCGACTCCGAGAATGCCAGTACTACTTGCCTGTCCTTTAACTGAAAAACCGACCTGTAGTTTTTCTAGCTCGTTTGTAGTTTTCACATATGAAGTTATGTTATAGGTAGTCATACTGGCGTCTGGATAAGCTATCAAGTATTCACTTACTTGGTTATATTCTGGCATGGTTGGTTGCTCCGCATTGGGAGCTATCTGTGTCCATTCAGCACCATTAAATATTCTTAATGTTAGAGTTCCTGGGATGTTGCCAGTAACTTGATAAATTATCTTCAAATGGACTGAATTAAAAGGACTTAAGATGCCCATTTCACCCGCATCTATTCCAAAAGTATAATTTTCAGTAACCAAAGCGTTTAGTGGAATGAATGAATCTGTACGAATCCCGTCATTGATATCGGCAACCGACTCGGTAGGTTGCCATCCTCCATTCTCTGCGGAGTCGCTGTAAACACTCCCATAAGGGTGTGGAGTAATCCATTCAGGAATTTTCCCGGAACCTCTCTGAAGTACTGCTGTATGGATCACCTGTTGAGACGGAGTATCGATAAAGTACATGACTATGTCATCTCCTGCCTTGAGGTTCATGCTCGTGGTATAAATTACTATACTATCCCCAAGAGTGAAGACGCTATGTTCATTCCCATCGGGTCCTCTGGGTATGACATTGTCAAACTCACCCTTCTTCTCTCCATTATTAACGTTAACAATTATTTTGATAGCTTTACTGTCAATGGCTTCTCCTCCACTGTGGACGATCTGTATCTTGTTGGTACTTAGATTAAAATTTTCTTGCAGGTCAGTATGCGGGATGTGTTCCGGCTTTACAGCTCCCCCATCGGAAAATACAGTCGCAGCTATTCCAGAAAAGGCTATAACGACTATACTCACCATGAGCATCTGCCCATATACTTCTGAAACTGCCTGGCAGTTCTGACAGATTGCCCTGCACTTTTTACCCTCCACGATAAGAATCACCTTCTAAATAATTTAATTACTAAATTTTTAACTGATTTTACTTGAATATTAACTTGACTGTCTGAGAAAATTTATTAAAGTAGAAATGCCAATAGATATCTTGCTGAAATAAATTCATAAGTTAATACAAGTAGTTCTATATCACATTCAGCAAAAATTTATATACTTATGAAAAGTAGGATGGTATGAAGTAAAAATTTAATAATGTTAACTATGCATTTCAGGTGTTAAAAGTATCTGGCAGGCTGTCCTGCACGAATACATTTAACCAGGAGGGAGAAACATATGGATTTAAAGAAATTGTTTATGAATAATAAAGCAGTTTCCCCGGTCATCGGTGTCATCCTGATGGTTGCAATAACCGTCATCCTCGCCGCTGCAATCGGATCTTCCGTCTTTGGACAGGGAACTGCCGAATCCGCACCGCAAGCGAACCTCGACATTAAAGCAGGGGATATTACTGTTGCTGGTGCTACACCTGTAACAGCATCCGTAAAAATAGAGCACCTTGGAGGAGACCCGATTGATTTCACAGATAGTTCAAAAGTAAAAGTTACTGCATCCGTTAATGGAGATTCGTCTGTTGCAATCGACGCTACGAGTCTTGCAAAAATTAGCGTTGGCGATGTGAGTGAACTCACTTTGACAGCCGCCGGTACGGGGACCGATCCAACCGTTGCTACAGGTGACACTGTCAATATCAAAGTCATCGATGCCCAGACCAGCCAGCTCATTTGCGACAAGAATGTAAGGTTCTAAACACAAATTTAAGCACCTCAATCAGGTGCTTTTCCTCTTTCTTTATTTAATTTGTTTTCGCTTTCAATTTCTTTGTTTTTAATTTCCGAGGACGTAATAAAACTAACTTTTGAGATTTTTTTCTAAAATTGTTTAATCCGCTCATTGAAAAAAAGGAATACC
>CAYSZA010000129.1:0-8040 GCA_964435275.1 uncultured Methanosarcinales archaeon
CTGGAATTAAAATCGCATTTTACATGTTTGTACTTCTATATAAACTCATCCCGCTGGTAGTTCTGGATAATAGGGATTTTGCTTATTGGCTTCTTCCAAACAGGAGGTGGGATAACTCAGTCTCATTCCGATCTTTTCACGGAAAAAACGCACGTTTTTGGTTGCAGATTTCTAAAAAGGATAGTTACAAAAATGGATTATTTGCCAGTTCCGGAACGAAGTTTCTTTCTGATTTCAGGAAAGCTGTTGAGTTTATGCTCTATTTTCTCTACTCTTTACATCCGAAGGCAGGTCAATGCCCTGCCTGTATCCAGGTAGTATGTAGTAGGACTCTCTTCCGAGAATCCCGGAATATAGTCTACTGGAGAGCAGCTCTGCCCCAAGGCACGGAACGCTTCTCCCATACGGGCCTCTAGCAGGTTAGCAAAAAAAGACAGGATTTTTCAGGAAACTTTTATCTCCTGCACCAGCCACTTCCTGCTCGACTTTTCAGTCAATACCTTCGATCTGGTGCCCGATTTCGTGCCCGGTTTCGAAAGTTACATAAACAGGCTTGTCAGTTTCCATCAGCTGGCTGAACTTTGAAAAATGGCTTTTTTGTTTTGCATGGAGCTTGCTCCTGTCTTTCCTGCTTTCACACGAACTCTGCTTTTACGGACGTGAAAACCGGGCCCCTCATATCTATTTTTTTCTTTTTACCCGTGATGTAACGCTGGGCAATAGGGCCTATTCTCAGGTTGACTTCCGATGGAACTTTGGCAATTCTTATCCTGACTATATGCTCGGCTGCTCCTGACATTGCAGCCTCTTCGATTTCCCTGGCAGCCTGGGCTGCAAATGCTTCTATGAAGCGAATTCCAGCTCTTGCCGAATGGTTTTCAAAGGCTTTTTGCCATTTCTTGGTATTAGGAATTCCTAAGAGATCACCCTGATAGGCTACGACCTCGTTGAAAGCTGCAGGCCCGCAGAGCTTTGTGTTTTCTTCTGGCTCGATTACCGAAACCTTAACTTTTCTGCCGCAGACTTCCCCTTCCCAGGCAGGGAACTCACAGGGGCTGGGCTCTTCTCCATGCAGTTCGCACTGGGAAACTATTGCTGCTGCAATAGCAAGCCCTTCAGGAGTTTCAGGCACTCTGTCTACGAAAACTTGTTTTGCAAGTTCCCCATCTGACATTTCCCATTCAGTGTACTGCGGGATCTGCGGGTAGGTAAGAGAGCGGATGTCCGGAGCATCGTGCAGGATCATTGCCAGCCTTTCCACTCCAAGCCCGAGGTTCATGACAGGGTATGGAATTTCGTACTCTGCAAGAGCTGTTGGGGAATAGATCCCGAAAGTTGCAATCTCGATCCAGCCGTCCGAGTATTTTGAGTTAGAGCCCACAAGTTTCGGATGGAAGGCAAATACCTCGGTCTGCGTGTCAGGGATATAGTATTTACTGCGTTTCTCATCTGGCCTGAAAAGGAATTTCTCAAAGCCAAACTGGGAAAGCAGCCCTTCTGCAACGGCCTTCCCGTGGTCAACAGTCACATCTTCATCCATGATTACACAGGAAGCCGAATAGTAGGTCATGAGTCTTGAGGCGTCTTCCTGCTGTTCTCGCCTGAAGCAGCGGTCTATTGAGAAAAAGTGGAAAGGAGGCTCCTGTCTCTCAAGGAGGGCACCCAGGGAGATGAACCAGCCGCTTGTCATATGGCTGCGGAGTGTCTTTGTGCTCGCCTGGGGCACAAGCTCCTTAAATTCTGGAAAAACCCTATCGATCATATCGGCAACAAGGGCGTCTGAGGTTCCAAGTACCGCTGAGATTTCGGGTACAAGGTCGTCTCCATCAATCTTGCCTTTTTTGTACGAATGGAGAACCTGCCTGATCTTATCTATTCCTTCGTCGCCTATATCCCCGAGAATCTCTTTTACCTGTGCGATACGTTCATCTGAAATTCCAACGTTGGGCCTTGGCAGGCCTGCAAGATAGAAGCAGCGATCCAGGACTGCAAGAGCTTCACTTCCGAACTGTTTGTGTACCTCTTTATCATCCACTATTAGAGGGTTCATCATTTCTTCAAAACCCATTCTTAAGTAGGCTTCTCTGAGTCTCTGAATAGTATCGTAAACAGGATGTGCTTTTCCATATCTCAGAGTGGTCCTGGGATAACGTTCGTTCAGGGTAGGTGTCCTGACCAGTTTTCTACCTTCGTTCCAGGTAAGGTCGAAATTCTCTTTTGCGTCCCTCTTTATTTTTTCCGGATCAAATCTCATGTATATCCTCTTGTAATAAATTATTGGGATTCTAAATTTCTCATAATGGAATTCTAAATCTGTTATTTGAGATTCTTATTAATAAACTTTAAACAGTTTAAGTCTCAACGTCTGGATAATTGTTAAAATAATAGGCAGCTTAATAGTTATCGGGTAAGTTGTATATTGGAGAGTTACAGTTTAACGCCCGGTTCTAACTTTCACTCTCAAAAAACGCTGGTATGCTCAATGCTCAGTGTTTAAACATTATTTATTCTATCGCAAGCATCTAAAGTCTGGATTCCAGATTCCACATTGCGGTCTCAAGTTTCTTCTGACCGATTGCATTGACAACGTCTCCGCGGGTCTTTTCTATTACGGAGCGGGATACGTCAGTCTTTCTCCTGAGTCCCCTGGTTATGGCATCAGGGTAATCAAAGTCCATAAGTATTGCATGGATATTTTCCATGATACCTAAAAACACTTCGGCTTTTTCAAAGGATTCCTTCCTTATAAGGTCCAGGACGTGCCTTCTAAGCTCGCCGACAACGTCCCCGAGCCCGTTAAGATATGCCGCGTACTCAACTCTCAATTCTTCCGGAGAGGGGACTTTTTCTTCTTCCTTCAGCAGGCTGCTGAGGACTGAGACTTCCGAATATTCCTGCTGGGCATGTTCTACAAAACCTGCGTGATAGATATCAGCATGCCCTTTGAAAAGAATTTCAAGTTTCTCAAGCGCTTTCCCAGCTACTTTGATACTTTTGTCAGCCCTTTCGAAGTCCTGCCCGTGCAGAGCAAATGATGCAGTCCTGCATTCTCTGACAACTTCCCGGGAAATTTTCAATCCTTCTTCCCTTATACTGTCTTTGGCCTCAAAATTCTCCCTTATGCGGGCTGAGACTTCTTCAAGCACGATCTTCATACCCCCGTTAACATTTCTCAGTTTTTTAATGGTTTAGCTTTTCTGCCTAAAAATCGAAGGCTCTTTAAAGGCTATTTATATATCTCGCGTGCTCCTTATATCCTTCACACTTATTTTCCATTGTTCTGAAATTTCATCTAAGAAATTCTCTTCAAATATATTATGTCTATCGGTAAAATTTTTTGCATAGTATGGACTGAGTTTAAAGTCCTTTAGATTCCATCATCTGTGAACCGAATTTGAAGACCCTCAAATTCCTTGTTCTTTATAAGACGAATTTAAAGTCACTTATATCTCTTTTCCTGTACGAGTTCAGTTTAAAACCCTTTAAATTCCTATCCTCTTTTCTACTGCTTTTTCTATCTAGCCCTGTTACGTTTTTTTCAGGCTTTGACCTTTTTATCCTTGTATATCCCTGGGTCAATTTATACTTCGGTTTAAGATCGAGGGTTTTAGTCAGGCTTCCGGAAAAGGTATAAAAAAGAAGGAAAAAGGCTTTTTCCTTAATAATATCCTCTAACTTCCAGGAGATAATTCCAGAACCAGCTCGAAATAGCTAGTAGAATAGTAAAGTTGTTCCTTTCCGGTTCTTTTTTTAGAATTAGTTGAAGTTTAGGATTTTTTTAACAGGGTCGTCTCAAGAAACGTACCCTAGCTTGTTATTTCTCTGGAGCTTATATGTTCTCAGCCTGTGCTCCGGGCAAATTCTGTTTTAATATTGTTTGAGAATCTATCTTTGTCTTGTTACTCATCCACAGGAATGGTCTCAAGCTGGCTTGAGAGATTCCAGATTAAAGTTCTTGTGTGCAGAGGCAGGTTAGGATCGTTGCTTATATCCTCGAGAATTGAAATGCTTGACGCTGCTCTAAGAAAGAGAGGTTCGGATTCGTTGTTCAGTATGTCCATAATTTCATTCACGGAACGCCTGATATTTCTCGGAACTGAAGAGTCACTGGTTATACTTTCTAAGACCTGAAGACATTGTCTGATAACTTCTGCTGAATCATTTGATGACACTCGAATCACCTTCGCAGTCAATTATGATGTAAAAATTAGAGCTAATAGATTAGTCTAAGACAGGCTTGTTATATAAAATATTATCGGTGATTTTTAAGGTCACCTTTGCCAGAGTCTACACGTCGTGGTTCTTGATTTATTGCTCTTTTCGATTTACACAGGATAAACTAGTTCAGTCTACAGGAAGCTATAGGAAAAATTTATAAAATAAATGAGAAACAAATTGCATGAGAAGCTGTGAACAAAGGAAGGTCAGGTATATGAATTCTGAAAAAGATAAAAAAGTAAAGCGAATAGCACGTTTCCTTGAACTGGGAGGCACGATGCTTGCCGAGCATTGTAAAGTCTGCGGGGCCCCAAAATTCCGTTATCAGGGTACAGTAATCTGTCCTATATGTGATGTTCAGGAAGAATATGAGACGCAGGAGCCAGCCGCCGCAGAAGTCCAGGCTCCTGAGCCCAAGCAGTATACGGAAAAAGACAGATCTTCTTTTGAGTCTAAAAAAAGAGTCCAGACCCACAGGCAAAAGCCACGGTTCGGGCCGAGAGTCTCTGAGTCTGCCGACGAAGAGGAAAGGTCTATCGAGCCGGTAGAAGAGGAAATTCCTCGGATACCTTCTGAAAGAGAGGAAGCAGGAAGGACAGTCTCTGCAGTTCTTGCAGCCTTTACAGCACCTTCAACCCCTGCAGTCCAGGCCGCATCCGCCGGGAGAGCAGAAAAGCCAGCCGCCGCGTCGAAAGTATCCGGGGTTCACGGAGACCGGAAAGTACTGGAAGACCTTCTCTTTAAAAAGATGGTCAATATTGCATACTCTCTTCAGGATGAAACCGATCCGCGCAGCATTGCTGAGGATTTAGAACTAATCGAAAAAGGGCTTGGGCTTATAGAACGCCTGAGGCAGTTATAAGGTAGGGCAAGAGGAAAAAAGGGAAAGGATAGAGAAAAAACAAAGCCAGAAAAGAGGATGGAAGGCCAAAGATATAGAATGTAAGGAATAAAGGAAGGAACGAAAAAGAAGAAGTCTAAGAAATTTGATTCTTTTTTCACTTATCCCTTATAAGGAGCTTCAAGGATTTCCCTGATCTTGGCTGCTCTTTTTGGCCCTATTAATTTTACCTTCTTGAGTTCCTTAACATCAGCCTTCATAACAGCCTCTACAGAGCCAAAGTGCAAAAGAAGATTTCTTGCGGCTTTAGGCCCTATATCTGCAATCGAGGAGATAACATATTCCTGCTGCTCAGTAACGGTACTGGTTGATTTTTTCCCGTGGGGATTGACCTCACGCTTATTCTCCATCTGCTCACGTTTTGCAAGCACTTTTAAAATTGCAGCAGTCTCTTCTTCGTCTCTTGAATATAACAGTGACACTCCAAAATCAATTCCAATGGACGCCAGGGAGCCGTAAATGGCATTGGGATTGATTTGCCTTGAAGTGAAAAGTTCCGTTCCTTCAATGATAAGAACAGGCTTTTCATACACTCTCGCAAGGTCCGATAATTGTGCAAAGAGATTACGCTTTCCATCGATAAGAGAACTCACAAAGTCATCCGTGCGCTTCCTTTCCACGGCAAGGCGGTCACTTACAACGTAGTCTCCGATTTCAAGTGCTGCAAAAGTAATTTCCATTCCAAGCTTATCAAGAACATTTGCAACTCCGCTTTTTGCTTCCCTGTAATCTACTACTATTTTCAGGATCTCGGGCTGTATTTCTATCCTGACTTCTTCTGCAGCAGGTTGAAGTTGAGGTTCAGATTCAGCTTTAAATTCAGGTTTCTTTCCAGAAAGAGTCTCGAAATCGACAAGGGTTTTTTGTTTTTCTTTTACACTTTCTTCTCTGCTTTTTTCCTCATTCTTTTGTTCTTCCTCTTTCTCACTTTCTCTTCCATTCCTGTTCTCTTTCCTCTCTTCTTTCCTGCTCACGCATCTATCTTCATTAACTTCTTCGTCCACTGTGCCGCAGTTTGAGCTTGCAGTCGTATCCCTGCTGTCTTCAGCCCTATCCCTGCTGCCAATAGCTAAATTCCTGATAGCTACAGCCCTGTCCTTATTGTCTACAGAACCACTGCTATCTACAGTTTTGTCCCAGACATCTACAGCTAAATTAATGATTTCTGGGATAGGACTATGATTTTCCTGCGTCAGATCCTTATTTTCTTGCATTGAATCTGAGTTTTCTGACCGATTGCCTGTTTTACTCTCATTTTCAGCTTTATTCCTCATGGAATGTGAAATGAGAGCTTCGGATTCAAAATCAGAGAGTTTCAGGCCTTGTCTTGAGTTTTTGGGACTCAGGAGGGTTTCAAGCCCTTGCATGCTGTTTAGCATCCTTTTTTCCTTGCTCTTGCTGCTCCAGTAATAGGCTTCATCGCGTGTACCCTTTGTCACGAGTACAACAACTCTGCCTTTGTGCTGTCTGCCTGTTCTGCCCTTACGCTGGATGCTCCGAATTTCCGAGGGAATGGGTTCGTAAAATAATACCAGGTCAGTGGAAGGGATATCAAGTCCCTCTTCAGCTACTGAGGTAGCTACAAGTACGTTATATTCTCCTGCCCTGAACTTATCAAGAATTTGTACCTGCTGTTTTTGCGTAAGCCCTTTGTCCTTACGGCGCGAAGCCTGTCCCACAAAGCGGGTAGGGACAATTCCCGTAACTCCCGATAGGGCATTTACCACTATTTCTGCCGTGTCCCTGTAATTCGTAAAGACAATTACCCTGGAGTCAGGGCTCCCTTTTATCTGCTCGGACACGATTTTCCGTGCAAGCTCAAGCTTAGGATGTTCGATCTCGCATTCCTTTACCCTGTGAAGGGCCTTTCTCATATAGAGGTCGTCCATCAGCCTTTTTGCAGCCTTGCTTGCATTGTTTGAAGAGGCCTCTGCATCCAGTTTTTCCAGGTACTTCCTTAGGGTCTCAAGCCCCTGGGTCTCAATCATTTCCACGGCATGGTTTACCTTTACCATTTCTGCAAGCACAGACATTGCAGTAAAAATTGCAGGATCGCCCCCTATCCGGATCTCACCCTGGAGTTTCTTCTGGAGAAGCAGGAGGTCTTTTTTGGAAACATATTTCCCGCTGCCTGCCGAAAAACCCAGATCTCTTATGGTTCCGAGCCGATCGTCAAAGATTTTTTCCAGATAGCTACGAATCTCAGCCATTTCGGGAGGGAGATGAACCTGAAGCCATTCTATCTCCTTTTCCTGCACATAAGGCCGGACGTCCCTGTCTTTTTCAGTCTTCACTGAGACGTTTTCAACATGCAAAGCCTGACAGACCTCAGAAATTTTCTCGTCCGAACTGCCCGGGCTTGCAGTAATTCCGAGCACGTGGGGATTTTTTGCGCTCTCAAAATACTTTTCCGCAATAAAGGTATAAGCATAATTTCCGACTGCCCTGTGAGCTTCATCAAAGGTTATGTGGCTTACATCCTCAAGGCTGATTCTTTTTGTAAGAATGTCGTTTTCAATTACCTGAGGGGTGGATACTATTAATTTTCCCTGCGCCCAGAGCTTTTCCCGTTCAGCAGGTGCAGTACTGCCCGTAAAAGCCAGAATCTCTTCTTCGGGAAGAGCCATAACTTTTTTAAAAAAAGCTGCATGCTGGTCCACAAGCGGCTTTGTTGGGGAGAGGATCAGGGCTTTTCCCCCGAAACGCTGAAGCCGGGAAGCAATTACAAAAAGGGCTATAATGGTTTTCCCAAGCCCGGTAGGAAGCACAACAAGGCTTGATCCTTCAAGTGCCTTTCCTGCAAGGTTCAACTGGTAGAGCCTCTGCTCAACGGTATCAGGCTTTATCAGCGGGTGCTTCATGCAGGCTGGCTTCTCAGGAAAGAAACTGTCGTTCATTCTGCTTCAGGATCACTTATTTTG
>CAYSZA010000130.1:0-8009 GCA_964435275.1 uncultured Methanosarcinales archaeon
CCCGTATCAATCCTGACTTCATCGATCTCGGACTTTACCTGGGCTACAATCTCATCAAGAGTTTCTTCGGTTGCAACCCTTATGGGAGAGCCTGCAAGGGCACCTTCGAGGCCAGGAGCCGAAATCTTTACACCAGCCGCAGCAGTAACCTTATTCACCTGCTTGAACTTGCTCTCATAACGAATTTCAGAAAGTTCCCTTGGTTTTAAGAGAGCCCGTACTTTTGTCTGGATTGGTTCTCCCAGGCTTCCAATGACAACAGTATCGCCCTTTTTCAAAGTGCCGTCATAGAGAATAACGTCAAGTGTCGCACCCAGGCCTTTTTCTTCCTTGACCTCAAGCACAGTGCCGACTCCAGGGCCTGATGCGCTGTACTGCAGGTTTGCTTCAAGGAATTTCTGGGCCAGGCCGAGAAGTACCATCAGGACATCAGGAATTCCTTCACCCGTGACAGCACTTACAGGCACAACACCCAGGGTTTTCTGGAAGTTTGTAACCCTGTCATACCGTTCTGCTGCAAAGCCCTGATTATATAGCTCACCTATTACCTCGTAAAGCTTTGTCTCAAGCCGGGCCTGGACATCCTCGGACTGCTTTTTGAAAGTGGCTGCAAAAGGCAGGTCTTTCTGGGAGACCCAGCCGCCAATCCTGTCAATCTTATTAGCAACAACAACAAAAGGAGTCTTAAACCGCTTTAAGATCTGCAGGCTTTCATAGGTCTGGGGCTTGAAGCCTTCGTTTATGTCCACTACAACAATTGCAAGATCGGCAAGGGCGCCTCCCCTGCTCCTCAGAGTTGTAAAGGCATGATGCCCAGGCGTATCTATGAAGAGCAGTCCTGGCACTATGAACCTGTCTCGAAGCCTGGGGTCTCCGAGCTTGTTGATAATCACGTCTATTGGGACTTCAGTTGCCCCGATATGCTGGGTGATGGCGCCGGCTTCTCCGCTGACAATTGCAGTACCCCTGATCTTGTCAAGCAGAGTCGTTTTCCCGTGGTCGACGTGCCCCATCACGCAGACTATAGGAGTCCTTAAATTTTTCTTGTCGGCCATATGCAAAACCTCTCTCATTCCCGCGTCTTGCTCGCTGCAGGTCCAGAAGGGTCCGGGTTTCCCCTGAAGGACCCATATTGCAGGTACCGGATAAACAAAGGCCTGAAATCGTGTCCCGGAATTTCAGGAACACGAAAAGAAGGCTTTGATGCACCTGCTTTATTCGTACAGACAGACCTCATCGATCCTGGAATATTTCCCGATTTCGGAGTCCTTAAAGTGAATTGCAATTTCCCTTGCTGCAGCGTCAGGGGAGTCGGATGCGTGAACTACATTCCTGCCTACATCCAGAGCGAAGTCACCACGGATTGTTCCGGGAGCCGCATCCACAGGGTTTGTAGCCCCATTTATGGCTCTCATAACCCGAACTGCATCTTTTCCGGCAACAACCATTGAGACTGAAGGGCCGGAGGTGATGAATTCAATAAGGGAGGGGAAAAAGGGCCTGGCTGCGTGTTCACTGTAGTGTTCTTTTGCAGTGGCTTCACTGATAACGTTCATCCTGAGAGCGACAATTTTCAAACCGCGCTTCTCGATTCTGGAAATTATCTCTCCGACCAGCCCACGCTGGACTCCGTCAGGCTTTACCATAACGTATGTCTGTTCCATGTGCACACCTTAATAATCCGAACAAATAAACTGGCAACTCTATTCTTCAGGCTTTCTTCAGCTGGATTTTTCCTTTCTCGGTCCATTCAGTACGCCTTGGAAGCCTACCCAGGTTGAAGTTGTTCATGCACTTGGAAGAGTGCATATAGTAGGTAGAACCGTCCTTCTTGACGTAGAGCTTACCGGTTCCGGGCTCAAGCATCTTCCCGCAAAAATAGCATTTCCTCTGTTCCATCCATCTCACCGCTTTCTTATCTGGTGGTCAGTTTCTTAGCCTCTCTTGAGGTCTCAAGAAGCATCAGGATGTCGCCTACACGGACAGGGCCTACGCAGTTTCTTGTAATAACACGTCCCTTGTCCCTGCCTTCCAGAACCCTGCACTGGATCTGGCTGGCTTCACCATGCATACCTGTATTCCCGATAACGTCAATAACCTCAGCAGCAAAGCCGCCGGTTGTGCTTTCATCAGCCATAACTAGCACCTCATGTTATCAGGATTATTTAAGGGCTTCAAGCTTCTGGGCAATGTCCTGAACCATTTCAGCTGCTTTTCCTGCATCTACGATTGCGACAGTTGCGCAGGACACACCAAGCCCACTGGCTGCACCGAGTTCCTTCTGGTTTTTGATGAAGATGTAAGGTGCTTTCTTCTCTTCGGAAAGGGGAGCGATGTGAGCAACAATCTCGGCAGGCTCGATATCTTCTGCGATCAGGACGAGCTTTGCATTGCCTCTTTCGATTGCTTTTGTGGCTTCATTGGTGCCTTTTTTAATCTTTCCAGTATCTCTGGCAAGCTCCAGAGCTTCAAGTGCTTTGTTTGTAAGTTCTTCTGGAACGTCGAATTTAGCTAATTGTGCCATTTAAGATTCTCCTTCGAAATTGCGGTACTCGCAATTTTTCATCAATCATAGGTTTTTAACACAGATCTGTCAACATTGAAATTCAGATTCTTAAATTAAAGCCTGAGATACTTCAATGCGGAGAGTAAATGAGTTGAAACATAGATACTGCTAGCTAAATGCCGCAGATCGAACCTTAGAAGTACATGATCACCTATAAACTTTCTGCTTGAAAACGTGAGTCATAAACGAAAAGCAGAAGTGAAGTAATAAGAAGTTCGTATATATAAGGCTATTTTTAGTTCCCGGATGAAAATTGGATTAATACGTTATGGTTATAAGGAATGTAAGAAATTTTGATCGCATGGACACAATTTACTACGAAGCTCATAAAAATCTCTATATTAACCTTACCAACCGCTGCAGTGCAGACTGCATCTTTTGCATCCGCAATTTTGCAGACGGGGTTTACGGATACGACTTGAGGCTCTCAAGAGAACCGACAACTGAGGAGGTTATCGGAGCTCTGGAAAAACTGGACCTCTCAAAATACAGAGAAATCGTGTTCACAGGCCTCGGAGAGCCCACCCTCAGGTTTGACGTGGTACTTGCTGTAACCCACTGGCTAAAAAGCCGGAATATTCGAGTCAGGCTTGATACCAACGGGCAGGTAGCCCTGATAAATCCGGGAAGAGATGTGATTTCGGAACTCAAACACGCAGGAATAGATTCCATCTCCGTAAGCCTGAACGCCGAGTCAGAAGAGAAGTATAATAAGCTATGCAGGCCGATTCACAAGAACGCCTATAGTGCAGTACTTGATTTTGTAAGCGGAGCAAGGAAGGCAGGAATAAGTACAAGAGTTACGGTAGTTAATGTGCCCGAAATAGACCTGGAAAAATGTAAAAAGCTTGCAGATGAGCTTGACTCGAATTTCCACGTACGGGCACTATCCGAAGCTGCAAGCAAAGAAATCTGAAAGCTGTTAAAGATCCAGTGTTTAAAGTCCAGTATTTAAGCTCCTGAAATCAATCGACACTCTGGCCGAGACTTATAGAGCTGAGAAGTTGTGGAATTAGAATGTACAGAATAGAAACTTCAGTTCTGGAAGCAAACTTCCAGCTCTGAAGTTTCAGGTTTCCGGATTTTCATATTAATTTCCAGGCTTCTGTTGTCCATCGTCAAGGTTTTCAAAGTCGTCAATGTCCTCATCTCTGGTCTGTTTTTTAAGGGTTCGGCTTTTGAGGTAGAGTACTACTACCAGAACTCCCAGTAAAAGAACTATGGGAAACTTAAAGAAATTGAGTAGCCCTGAAAGTTTTGAAGAGCTTTCTGCAGGGCCTGGGTTCCCTGCGACCGAATCATCTTCACTTTTTGTATCACCTGACATTTTACCTGAGGAGGCCGGAGCAATCTCAACTACATTTTCTATACCTCCGGTTGCTGCCATACCTTCTTTAAACGGTAGACCTGTTTCCCCTTCCATATCGAGATCTGATTCCTTAAATTGTTCTCTGGAAAGAAAACTTTCATCTCTAAAAAGTTGTGCAAAGACTGTGGCATTCCGCTCGAAAAGATACGCAGCTCCGGCATCACTTCCTGCAGCAAGGGCCGAACTGTCACGAGAAACGGACACACAGTTAATATTTCCCCCGCAACTGTAATTCCAGAACTCGTTCCCATCCATATCAAGGACATAAAGTGTATCATCCCAGCTCCCGGCTGCAATGAATGATGCATCCGGTGAAATTGCGACACTGTAGATATCGTCTTTTGCCTTGTAGTCCCAGAGCTTTGTGCCTGTGCTGTTAAACAGGTAGATTTTATCATCAAAACTTCCTGCTGCCAGATACGAGCCATTGCTTGTTAGCGAGACACTGCTGATCCAGTAAACAGGATTGTGGATCCAGGAAAACTCCCCTTTCTGGTTAAGGAAATAAACATTATAATTGGAACCTCCGGCAGCCACATAATAGGCATATGGAGTCATGCACACACTATTGATTACACTGCCTGTTTTCCTTTCCCACACCTTATTTCCTTTACTGTCAAAAAGATAAATACACCTATTGGAACCTCCGGCTGCAACATGAGATCCATCCCTAGATATAGCAGTACTTCGGATTGAGTCCCCTGAATCATAATTCCATAAAAGCTTGCCTTCTTTATTAAAGAAGTAAACTCTGCCGTCCTCGCTGCCTGCTGCTACATATAGACCATCGGAAGACATAACCACACTATTCAGGCTGCCCCCTGTTTCATAACTCCAGAGCAGATCTCCTTCCCGGTTAAAAAAGTATACCTTCTTATCGTTGCTTCCTGCAGCTACATAAGCCCCATCGGAAGAAATCGATACGGTGTAGACAATATCTCCAGTAGTATAATTCCAGAGATTTTTCCCCTCGAAATTGAAAAGAGAAACATTGTGATCAAAATCCCCAACTGCAAGATAACTCCCGCCTGAAGAGAGAGAAACCGTATTGACTATGCATCCTGTCTCACATTTGCAGAGCAGGTCGAAAGCCCTGAGTTCAGACAGGTTTACGCTCCCATTATCCAGGATAACAGCATCTGCAGCTCCCGAATCTGCGAACAGACCGAAAAGCAGACCCAGTGATATAATTAACCATATTCCCGCTGACTGTCTCATAGTAATTACAATGTACGAGTTCATTCCACATGAATTTTTTGCAAGAGTATGGGACAGAAAAAAAGCAGACAAAGGCCGAAAAAAAAAGCTGTACGATATGATATAAGGTTAAACGGTACTATACGACATAAGGTTGTACGGGTTATAATTAAGGACCCAGGATTTAAAGCCAGGAACAGTACCATTTGGTTTTGTTAAATCTTAATCGGGTGGACATCGGGAAGCTAAACAAGAAGTGAAAACGAGGAATGAGATAAAAAAAATAAAAACCCGGTCTCTCAAACCTGTTTAGCCAGAAAAACAAGAGACCCTTTTTCAGTGCCGTTTCCAGAGTAATTCTCCGGGACTTTTAGTATGACCTCCAGATCTTTACTTGTATTGTTCGGAATTACCTCAGAAAAGTCCGGCCAGAAAAGGGAGGAAATATAGATGCCTTCAGAAAAAACCGTATCTGAGGAATCCCTAACTTCAGCGGAGATACTGACATTACTTCTTCCTGTGTTGCTTACCTTCAGAACCTGGGATCTGCTTGACTGTCCTTCTGACTGCCCGGAAAGCAGGGTTCCGAAATCAAGTGTGTCCCTGTCAATCTCAATGGAAATGCCAGAAGCATTGTTTGTTTCAGATGGACTGATTGTTACTGTGAGATCTACACGGGTTAAGGAAGGAGGCCTTGCAAGCGGAAGATAATCGAAGTCACTTCCGTTAATATTGTACGGAACGTCGCAGATTCCGTCCGAATCCGAATCGTTTGAGACCTGGGAAAAGCCAGTTCCCTCCAGATTCGCCCAGAAATTCCCCCCCAGGTTTGGACCTCCTATTATATTTGTCCCTGGCAACCGCGTAGTATTCCAGGTATTTCCTTCGGTGTTCTCTGCCTTCACATTTATGCTGTTATTGAAATAATTATTATAAATAAGGTTATCCGCACTGTAGTCCAGCAGGTGAATACCGGATTCGTTACTCGCTATTATTGTATTGTTAGACAGCTCGTTGTCATGGCAATCCTCTTTTAAAGAAATTCCTGTACTGCCATTTGAGATCGTGTTATTATAAACCCTGGAATCGAAGACGAAAGTGAGATAAATCCCGCTCCCGCAGTCCGCAATCCTGTTGTCACGCAACACTGTTCTTGCCTGGACATCATAAATGTCAATGCCTGTACTGCAGTTAATGATTTCATTCCTTGAGACGAGATTGTTTCCACCGCAGCAGGCAATACTTATTCCTTCCCCGTTCGAAAGCCGGTTCCGGAACATTATATTATCCCAGCAGTGAGCCCCAAGCACGATATTACTCTCTTCAATAGTATTATTTATCAGCAGGTTCTCACCGCATCCTTCATCAAGCCAGATGCCGTTACGGAAAAACGTATTTTTCAGGAGTGTGCTGTTTCTGGAGTTTTGCAGGTAAACCCCATACCGGTTTTCAAAAAACCTGTTATTCTCGATTGTGCAGTTATTAACCTGTTCAAGACAGATCCCTGCGGAAGGACAACTCTCCCCGTTCGATTGGGAAACAGGCATATCAGATCCGGAATCTGAAGCTTGCCCCGGTTCTACACTGCCCGGATCGCTGGAATTATTGCCCCGGTCAGGGGAATCTGCCGAACCTGAGACTTTAAGAATGCCGGGGATTTCCCCCTGCCTGGTTATATTGAAGCCGCTTATAGTTACATTATCGGCTCTAACCAGAAATGCGCTGGAATTTCTATCCCTGGCTCTTACAAGCACATCCTCAGGATTACCAGACTCCGAACTGATCTTTATCCCTGAGACATTGACAACAATATTTTCCTTATATTCCCCGGGTTTCACAATGACGAGATCTCCTGACGTAGAATTATTTACTGCGTCCTGGATCGAATTCCCTGGTTCTACATAAATAACCTCCGCACTCCCCACGCCTGCTGAAAAAAGAAATAGGACAACAATAAGCGCGGTACTGAACCTCCGCCTGGTATGACAATCTCCGATAAGTACGATTTTCAGAACTGACCCAAGTACGATTTTCAAAACTGACCCCCCAGAACTTTACATAGCCCTCCAAGCTCAGAATAAGATAAACCTTGAACCGACGATTACCGACGATTACCGACTATAATGAATATAATTTGTTGATATACAGATTAAATTAATAATTTATATATTAACTGTTCCTCTGTTTTTACATGGAAGGAATAACCGCAGATTCTACATGGAAGAGATAACTGCATATAACGAAATTTTCCGATGGAAAGGAAATAATATTTCGAATACCCAACCTGGCTTAAACAAATTTTCAGATTAAGCGAATTTCCAGATTATCCTGAAGAAGCTTGAAAGAAGTCGAGAGAATCTATTTGAAATAATAAGACATAGGGAACAATGGAATGATCCCTGAGATTCATAAGCTGGATAAGGAAACTCTAATTTCCAGACTTGCAGAGTTTTTCACATCGCAGGAAGGTGTAGAGCTTGCATACCTTTTCGGTTCAACAGCAGAGGATAATAGAGGGCCTTTAAGCGACATCGATGTGGGTATTTACCTTTCAAGCGGACTTACAAAAGGGGAAAGGATATACAAGCATCTGAAATTAGCATCTGAAATTAGCAGCTGAGCTTGCAGGTTTTCTTAAAACCAACAGTATCGACCTTATAATTATGAACGATGCCGCCCCTGTCATTAATTTTGAAATAATAAAACCCAATGTTCCTTTATTTGTGAGGGATAAAGACCTCAAGCTTGACGTTGAACAGAAGATTATGTCTCGTTACCTGGATAGAAAATATCATGAAGACTTTCTGAACAGGGCTTTTTTGAAAAAAATTAAAGAGAAAGGTGGATTTTAATTGACAGCGGCTGATAAGATAGTTA
>CAYSZA010000131.1:0-7967 GCA_964435275.1 uncultured Methanosarcinales archaeon
GTGGTGCTTCTGTTTCAGTAGGTTCTGGTGGTGGTGCTTCTGTTTCAGTAGGTTCTGGTGGTGGTGCTTCTGTTTCAGTAGGTTCCGGTGGTGGTGCTTCTGTTTCAGTAGGTTCCGGTGGTGGTGCCTCTGTTTCAGTAGGTTCTGGTGGTGGTGCCTCTGTTTCATTAGCCCCTGGTGCTGTCGGTAAGAACGTTTCTCCGTTCTGTGCGCTTACTGACGCAGCCGTCACTGATATTATAAAAAAAATCACTGTGAGAATACTTAATACCTTTTGTATTCTGTCAAATTTTTGTTTCCCCATATGTTATACACTCCAGATTCTGCTAGTTTGATACAATTTTGATCTGGTTTTTGACCCGCTTCCATTCGATGGACTTGCTGTGTAAATATTTCTTACAAATCCATCATCCATACTAATTTTGAAAAATTATCATCAAAGTTTCATGCAGTTAGTATAGCGATTGAAAGTGCTCTCAAATTGTATCAAGGAAAGATTATGTTTGTACGATATAATAATTAAAGAAATATAATTAAGAATATTATAATAATAAAAGCTTTAAAGTATAACGTCTAGTGTCTATAAATATGTATTAAAAATATATTTTTTTAACATACTTACTAACCTTAAAAAAGAACCAGCAAAATATAATCTGCTAATCGAATATGAAAAAAGCTGGAAGTACTTATTGTCTTAAATGGAATATATTATGTGGATTTACAGATTAGTTTCATAACCTAGTATATTTTACAGGAACTAGTCTTTTCCTTATCTAGTATACTATTTTTTCTTTAGCTTTGATACTTATAATGTGTTTCTCAAATTCGGAAAAGATGAAAGTAGCCTTTTGTGATTTTGATCAATATTTTATGACTACTACCTAATTTTACCTTGACATTTATGTTTTAGATTGATGATTGAGAAGTAGCACAAGCTGTAAAAACAACTGCACTCAAGCTTCTTGTAAAAAGATAACAGCTTCAAACTTCTGGAGCTACATTTGTAGCATTCTGCACAATTTCGGTATAGAGTCTCAGAACTTCTTACGAAGTAGGGATAAGAGAAAACTTCCTGATTGGAATCTCATCTACCGAATACTGGAAAAGAGAATAGTGTGAGAGATGTGATTCGAATACACGAGATCCCACGAGAATAGGCTCTTAACCTATCGCTTTTGACCTGGTGGGAAATCGTCACATCTTGATTACTTCTTGATAAAGTATAGTCCTATATTAAACTCTGAACATTATTGTACTGGTGCTACCATTTTTCTCACTATTATTTAAATAAATGACATTGTCTATTGTTTTCAGGAACGGGAGCATATTCTCATGAATTTGTTAACCAACCCTATTATACACACCACCCCCACCCGTTCCGAAAAACGGCCCTCATCGTCATCGACATCAGGTCTGACTACATATTGACGAGGGGGCTGAAATGCCTGCTTACTCCCAAATTGGCAGGTATCTTTGGCTTTTCCTTACCACCGGACTCGATAGCGATTCGAGCCGTTCCATTCCTTTTCAATTACTTCGACTTCTAATTTCACGTTTATTGAGGCAAAATATGGAGATTAGTCCAAAATATTTAGTTCAGTCTTTATTTCATTCTTAAATATCCCAGGCAAATTTGATGCTCTTTCTTCTTCAGTCTATGTCTCTTGAATCCTCCGGCAACAGTAATTCCCAGGACATTCCTTTACCAACTTTCAGAAAACAGTAGATTCAAAGTACTTTGAGTTAATTAAAAATAGACAGGAGTTATAGTAAACTCATTTAATTAATTGTTAGCTTTCCTGTTAGATTTTAGTCCTGAATCAGCTCGATAATACGCTGTAGATCCTCGATTATGCCGTTATCCCTTTAGCTTATTTCTAGAGTAACATATGTACTTACATAGATTTTTTAGAGCTTTATACTATGGTAATTGCCCCATGTACACATTTGTCTAAGCATCGGCCGCAGTCATTGCATTTATCTTCAGTTACAAATGAAACACAATTGTCATTGAGGGAAATTGCACGTGCAGGACATTCGCCTATACAGTTTCCACAACCAGCGCAGAAGCCAGCGTTAATTTTTGCTACCATGGTTTTTCACTCCTTATTTCATCAGTAAGTTACTATCTGTCATCAAATTTTATATAAATACGGTTGATGGTTCTGTGTGTCTAAGGGCTAAATTGAATTTTCAGTAAGTACGGCTGAGCGCATCAAATGTTTGCATATTAGGAAACCCATTTCCTTTTTCTGATTTAATACTTTATATATCTATACAGTTTTATTAATTTTCTGAGATTTTAATGTCAGTAGACTGGAAAGTGATAAAATTGGAATCATTACTTGAATGAAAGAAAATAAGGTTCTGTAAAGTCTGCGGGGAATGAATAATTTTATAGGCCCGGCGTTAGCTGGAAAAAAATCTACTCCCTTGAAGACTTTATAGAACCTGAACAGCATCAGGTTTAAGAGATTAAAGCAAATAAAGTAAGTCAGAGTTTTTAGAGAGTTGAGAGAAAAGAAGGAAGATCAAGGCTTATTTTTTAGTGATCGAAAGTCTCGTTTCAAATAAAAGTGATATATTGCCCAAAAGCTCTAAAACCGACTGACATCTTGCTCAATCCAGTAATTGTCTGAAATTAGATAAACCGCCTCTCTTTTTCCGCGGGGAGACTTCCGCGTTAACGGCAGTAAAAGGGATTTTAGAGTAAAAGGTACGTCTGACAGTAAAAAGTATATCGGACAGTAAAAGGTATATTGCCGGAAGTCCAAGGTATATCTTAAGCTTTTGATAAGAAATTGAATTGTCAGACAGGTTTTAAGGGGGTTATTAAAAGATGTTTTCAGAGAAATGGAGGGACAATTGACTTGCTGGATAGTGAAATAATGGAGCTAAGGCATCCTGCCGAAATACCTCTTTTTTTTATCAGTCTGCTTATTAGTATTTTTATCTATGTCACGTTAATGACAGTTCCTATTCTGTATCCTGAAGAACTCGGGTCCGAATATATACTGGTCGTGCCGGCAGCGATTGCTTTTCTGTCATTCGTCTCCGGACAGACTTACGGGGGAATGATGGCAAACGCGATCAAGCTTTCAGAAAAGCAATTTCCTGAGCTCTACGAGATTATAAAACGCCTTTCTTTTGAGCTGAACCTCAGGGAAGTCCCGGATGCTTTCTTAATTCAGGAAGGCGGGCTGATAAACGCGTTTGCTACCCGGCTGTACTTCAGGAGAAACTATGTGGTTTTTTATGCGGATGTGGTTGAGGTCGCATATCGGGAAGGAGACTTTGATTCGCTCGAGTTCATAGTTGCCCACGAACTGGCTCACATAAAGGCAGGCCATGTGACCCTGCTCTATAACCTCTCAATCTTTCCAATTGCTTTTGTGCCTCTTCTCAAAAACCTTTTATGGACTGCTCTGAGCCGGGCAAGGGAATACACTTCGGATAGAATTGCAATCCGGCTTGCCCCTTCAGGCAAAAATGGGCTTATAGTCCTCTCCGCAGGCGAACACCTTTACAAGTCTGTTAACTACGAAGAATACCTTGAAACCGCAAGGAGTCCTGAAGGATTCTGGATCTGGTCAACTAATTTACTATCAACGCATCCCGCCCTGGTCAGGAGGGTCAGAGCCCTTAACGAAAACAGCCCGGGAAGAATTTTTTGAGATTTTTCTGTCTGTCAGGTGGAACATTAAAACCGAAATATATCGAAACCAACAGCTGCAAATCC
The DNA here is from genome assembly GCA_964435275.1 of uncultured Methanosarcinales archaeon. Taxonomy (GTDB): domain Archaea; phylum Halobacteriota; class Methanosarcinia; order Methanosarcinales; family Methanosarcinaceae; genus Methanosarcina. The sequence goes on from CAYSZA010000131.1 coordinate 3,740, forward strand.
GATATTATCAAAACCAGCATCGAAACAGGATCATGAAGCGGGAAGCAGGATATTACCAGGGGAGCAGGCAGCAAACAGAAACCGTGGAAAATATATCAGCTTCTTGAGGAAAAAACCGGGAAGCCTGAAAGATCTCCAGAGATCATGATCCGAGCTTGAAACATAAATTTTTATAGAAACTATAAATAGCTTTATTTTATAATCCGACCAATACCTCCAAAATGTCACATTTGCTTGAGATCGCAATCGTCCTTATTCTGATCGCACTCAATGGTTTATTTTCCATGTCAGAGTTTGCCCTTGTTTCTGCCAGGAAGACTCGTCTCAAGCAGCGGGCGGAAAAAGGAGATACACGGGCAGCCGTTGCGCTTAAGCTCGCGAATGAGCCCACTCCGTTCCTGTCAACAATCCAGATAGGAATCACTCTTGTGGGGATCTTTGCAGGTGCATTCGGTGGAGCCACGCTAGCAGGAGGACTCACGGCCTATCTGGGAAAATTCCCGTCCCTTGCTCCATACAGTGGTGCACTCAGTATCACTTTTGTGGTAATCGTGATCACCTATCTGACCCTGATTTTTGGGGAGCTTGTTCCAAAACGGCTTGCGCTCAGCAATGCGGAATCCATTGCCTGTGCTGTTGCAAAACCCATGTTCTCTCTTTCTGTCATTGCAAAGCCGTTTGTGATAATCCTCAGTCGTTCGACCGAGGCCGTACTCAGGGTATTGAGGGTCAGAAAGATTACCGGACCTCCGGTAACTGAAGAGGAAATCAAGATCATGCTTGAGGAAGGAACCGAAGCCGGAGTGTTTGAGAAAGCTGAACTCAGCATGATAGAAGGCGTGCTTGCAATTGGCGACCTGCGGGTTGATTCCCTGATGACACATCGAACTGATCTCATTGCGCTTGACCTTGAGGATCCGACCGATGAAAACCTGAGGAAGATGATCGAGAGTGGTAGATCCAATTTTCCGGCTTACGAGGGAAATCTGGACAACGTTGTCGGTATGATATCCGTAAAAAGAGTCCTTGAGAGGTTTGTGGAAAGCGGTACCGTTGACCTTGCACCACTGGTTACACCACCGCTTTTCGTACCTGAAAGTGCCTCGGTCCTGAGACTTCTAGAGTCATTTAAGGAAACCGGAGTACATATTGCCCTCATTACCGACGAATACGGAAGCATTCAGGGTGTCATAACCCTGCACGATATTCTTGAAGCAATTGTAGGCGAAGTACGTTCTCTCGGCGAGCCTCTGGAAGCCCAGATTAAAGTTCGGGAAGACGGCTCCTGGCTTATCGACGGGGATGTGCCCATTGAAAAGCTTAAAGATGTCCTGTCTGTAGATTCCTTTCCTGGGGAAGGGCTTGGATATTACCGGACCGTTGCGGGGCTGATCATTTTCGTTCTGCAGCGAATCCCGGAAACCGGAGACCATATCGTATTGGGGGAACTGCGGTATGAGGTGGTGGATATGGATGGCAATAGAATAGATAAAGTGCTTGTAACCCGGATTTCCCCGACTTCTCAAGTTTAAATGCTGTACTTGAATGCCTGTACTTGAATGCCTGCCCTCCAGGATCTGGAAGGCAAGATTTTAAGATGATAAAAAAGAAACCAGAATCTCTGCAAAATAAATAAGGAATTAAGAGAATTTCGATATTTGTAGTCACATATCTGGAAATGTAGGGGTGCTTCGAGATAGTGTATTCGAAATTCTCAAACCTGGTTTTATCAGGCTTGAATAAGTGATTAGGATCTTTCAAAGGCTTTATTTCTGACAGGTTGACTTTTTAACGGTGCTGTCAGTCTTATCACAGGTCTTTTTGCATTCGCCAGCGCCGTCAGTCTTGTCACAGGTCTTTTTACATTCGCCAGTGCCGTCAGTCTTGTCACAGGTCTTTTTGCATTCTCCAGCACAGCCTTTCTGGTCGCATTCCTGTCCGCAGATTTCTGGACATTTGTCACAGCAGTCGCCTGCACATTCTGCCTCATTACATTCGTCGCAGCATTCCCCGGTGCATGTCTCACCGCAGATTTCTGCACACTCGTCACAGCAATCTCCTGCGCAGTCTGCCTCATTACATTCGTTGCAGCATTCTCCGGTGCATGTCTCACCGCAGGTTACTGCACACTCATCACAGCAGTCGCCTGCACATTCTGCCTCATTACATTCATCACAGCATTCTCCGGTGCAGGTCTCGCCGCAGGTTTCTTCACATTTGTCACAGCAGTCGCTTGCACATGCTGCCTCACTGCATTCGTCACAGCATTCTCCGGTACAGGTTTCACCGCAGATTTCTACACACTCGTCACAGCAATCTCCTGCGCAGTCTGCCTCATTACATTCGTTGCAGCATTCTCCGGTGCAGGCCTCCCCGCAGGTTTTTGCACATTTATCACAACAGTCGCCTGCGCAGTCAGCCTCATTACATTCGCCACAGCATTCTCCAGTGCAGATATCCTTGCCGCAATCAACATTACAACCGACAACTTTCTCATCACTGTAGACAGGAGATTTCTCAGCGTTACATGCTGAGGCTGCAGAAACTCCTAAAGTCAACAACATTAATACAACAGAAACAGATACTGTAAATTTCCAGATTGACTTTCTACTAAAACTCATTTTTTTCCTCCTAGATTGCTTACGTTTGATCAGAGAGTACTCGTAATCAGACATCCACTGGAGAAATTAGTATATATACATACTTATTTTTATATTCTAATATAAAACTCAAAAAGTGAGTTTAAAGCTTTATAAAACTTCATTTTCAAATTTAGAAGTTATATTCTGACTTATTTTCTTAATTTATACTTTTAATCGGTTAAAAACCATATATACGACGTCTCAGGAAACTTTATTTTATAAAATCTTCATATATTCTTTTATACTCAAACAGGACTACCATATACGCTCTTTTTCTTCACATCTGAATTTCTAAGACCTCAAATTCTTTTAGAGGCTCAGATTATCTGTATTTAGTGAAAATACCGCTTTAAAGGAGACTTTCTTGTCTCTATAGTATAATGTTTGCCGATTTTATTGGCATCAGGAAAGTCCGGTCTAAGCTGTTTATTCTAGAAACAACGTGGAATTCTAAAATATTCTTGAAGGCAATATCTAGATTCTGGCTAGAGTTGTAGTTCTTAGTCTCAAGAATTTTCAAAAAAGTTGGATAGATAAATCATTTTTAAATCTATTTCTCAGAAGTTCAGAGAAGTCTTAAAATTTCTTATTTGATGTTGACATATTGAAAGCCTCCTGTTACTGGAAGTACAGCTACTACAAACGCTAAATATTTTAAATGTTGCGGATTTTAGAACTAAATATACTAAATAACTTATACTAAATAACTGCGAATTGCCATTATAATTCGAACCTTATAAAGTAAAAACAAAGAATCAAAAAATTTAATAATTAATGAATAAAAAACCTAAGAATAAAAAGGATAAAAAGAGATTAATAAGTAAGGGTAAAGAATTTATCTTCTGAGAATCATGGTTCTCAGCCGATCAGCAGCGCTTGCGGACTTATCGGCAATGCCTCCTATCCTTTCGACAAGTCCCATCAGGTGACAGACACCTGCACCTCCTATAGCATCCTCGTTTTCGAAGATCTTTTTTAAGAGGGCTGTCTCAAGCACATCCACATCATGTTCCAGTTTTTCGACCTCAGGGATAATGGTCATTGTTTCCTTGATCTCTTCCTTGCTGAAAGAAGTTGCGAGAAGCTTGTAAAGTTCGCCTGCGAGTTCATCGTACAGCCTTGCGGTCTTAAGGGAAGTGCCCATCAATTCCATAAACCCTTCTTTGATTTCCTCAGGAATATTCTTACAGGGCCTGAGAGTCATCCAGTAGGCGGCAGCCTGGGCAAAATCGGCAATTGAATCCTGCTGTTTAAGGAAGGAAAGAAGGTCCTTTTTGTTAACTGGCAGCCTGACTGAAGAAGGAATGCCTGCCCTTACCTTCTGTTTGAGTTTGTCAGCCTCATGTTCCAGCCTGTCAATCTCATCTGTCCTCTCCTCCAGAATGGCCTGATTTCCTGCACAGTAGGCTTCCATTGCTTCAGCCAGTTTTTCAACTGCCAGCACTCCCTTTTTAGCGTGTGCTTCCAGAGGCACAAAGGGAGATTCACTGACCACGTCAAGGACGGAACGGATGTAGTCTTTCATAAAAAAATCACCTCAAGCCCCACAAAGATCAGTGCCGATGTAAGGGCAGCTATAGGAACTG
>CAYSZA010000132.1:0-7897 GCA_964435275.1 uncultured Methanosarcinales archaeon
CTTTTATCAACCTCGAGTTCTTCTCCACTTGAGCTCTTTAGCATCCCCTGGTGTTCAGAAATAATATGGGCTTTTGCTCCGCCAGCCTCTAATGCCTGTCTTACCTGGCTGACATCATTTTGATCATACCCGTCCGCAGCAAGGATAGCAACTCTTCTGGTTTTAATGGTATTCTTCACATTATGTTCCGAGCGCTCCTGGCTGACATTTCGAGATTCTTTTGTGACAGGAGATCCTCCTTTCTTTTCAGGAGCCGGGACCCCTACTCCCTTTGAAATCTCAATTGCAAGATCTCCGTCCACATTGTTGAACATATCAACAATTGCTTTCCGTATATTCTTATCATTGACTTTTCCGATTTCAAAATGGAATGCTTCTATAATGTGTTTCTTTTCCGGCTCTGACATACTGTTCCAGAACAATTTGGCCTGGCTAAAAAAGTCTTTGAACTTCTCACTGCGGGCACGGATTATTTTGCCCTCCACCTTCTCCATATAGTGGATGTATCCGCCTTCCTCTGCAGAGGCTGGTCGCGGAAGGTTTTCCCCCACGGTGTTAGGAAAATAACTTGTTTTGCCTTTGTTTATCGTTGTACGGTGATAGCCCTCCCTCTGATTATTAGCAATTGGAGCCAAGGGCCGATTAATTGGAATTTCGTGGAAGTTCGGGCCGCCCAGGCGGATTATTTGCGTATCGAGATATGAGAAAAGGCGCCCCTGAAGGAGTGGATCGTTGGAGAAATCGATCCCGGGAACTACATTTGCCGGGCAGAACGCAACCTGCTCGGTTTCAGCAAAGAAGTTATCTGGATTGCGGTTAAGGCTCATTTTCCCTATCCATTTAATGGGCACATCCTCTTCAGGCCAGATCTTGGTAGGATCGAGAATATCAAAGTCAAATTTAAACTCATCCTCTTCCTCCAGAATCTGTACTCCGAACTCATATTCCGGATAGTCACCCATCTCAATTGCTTCCCAGAGGTCACGCCGGTTAAAATCCGGATCTTTTCCTGCTATTTTTTGAGTCTCGTCCCAGACAAGTGAGTGAATGCCAAGAAGAGGTCTCCAGTGGAACTTTACAAACCTTCCCTTGCCTTCTGCATTAACGAAACGGAAGGTGTTAACCCCAAACCCCTGCATCATGCGGTAACTTCTTGGAAGCGCACGGTCGGAAAGAACCCACATAATCATGTGTGCATTCTCGGGGTGGCAGGCAACGAAATCCCAGAATGTATCATGGGCTGCCGAGGCTTGAGGTATCTGGTTGTCCTGCTCAGGTTTAATTGCATGGACAAGGTCAGGGAATTTCATTGCATCCTGAATAAAGAAGACGGGAATGTTATTGCCGACAAGATCATAGTTTCCATCCTCAGTGTAAAACTTTGTCGCAAAACCCCGGACATCTCTGACAGTGTCAGCTGAGCCTCTGAATCCCACAACAGTAGAAAACCGCACGAAAACAGGCGTTTTCTTATTGGGATCCTGCAGAAATTTCGCACTCGTATACTCAGTTATAGGCTCGTAAACCTGGAAATACCCGTGTGCTCCGGATCCCCGGGCATGAACAACCCTTTCGGGAATTCGCTCATGGTCAAAGTGAGTTAACTTCTCCCTCAAGTGAAAATCTTCAAGCAGGGTTGGCCCTCTTTCCCCTGCCTTGAGAGAGATGTCATTATTACTGACCCTGACGCCCTGGTTTGTTGTCAAAAGTTCACGTTCAGGATCTTCACGAACAATTTCTAGTTGCTCATCTTTGCTCTTCTCATCAACCGTCCTCTTTTTCTCCACTATACAGCACCTTCCTTATTTGTTCTGGTTTCCAAATCTCAAAGGAATGAGATTTATTTTTCATGGGTCCTTAACGGAAGCAAAGGAGGATAGTGGCATATCTCAATGTAAGTAATAGTAATAAGTATGCCTGTGATGAAGAATATTCAAGTCCAGTCCATGATATACAATCCTGATTGGACGGCCAGAGGAGAATTCTGGTTCTCTATAGCCCTGAGCTTTAGCTCTGTTTACAACTCACAATTGAGTGCATGTGCATGCTCAACTTCCCCATTCCGACTTCCCCATTTCTAAATTGGTTTATTATTATATTAGTGTTTTTATAAAGAAATTAATTCATTAAAGCAGAAGGTGAATTCTAAGAGGAACTAATAGCAAAGAACAGAACGCAAGGACAAGGGTATAAACAGGAAATATGAAAGTTATACTGAGTGGTGGTTTCAAGCTTTATGAAGTAGCATTTAATTCCTTGCATAAAGATAACAATATATTAGTCAAAAACACTTCTTAATGAGCACTGAAAGTGAAAAAAGAGAGTGAACACGTGACTGAATATGTTCATGGTTATTCCGAAAGGGAAGCTCTTCGTCTGGCAGAGCAGGCAGATACGCTTGAAGGACTTCTTCATTACGATACAGTATATCCACCCGGAGAACAAGTACTCGAAGCGGGCTGCGGAATAGGGTCCCAGACCGTAATTCTGGCAAAAAATAACCCCAGAGCAGAAATTACTTCAATTGATGTTTCTCTGGACTCCCTTGGAAAAGCCCGAAAAAACATTAAGAGCAAAGGTATTGAAAACGTAAGGTTCCTGCACGCAGATATCTTTTCCTTACCTTTCGAAGAAAATATTTTCGACCACGTTTTTGTCTGTTTCGTGCTTGAACACCTTGAGAATCCATCAAAAGCCCTGAGAAACCTGAAAAAAGTCCTGAAGCCAGGAGGCACGATTACTGTGATTGAAGGAGACCACGGCTCATGCTATTTTTATCCTGAAGGAGAAGAAGCTCTTGCAGCCTGGGATTGCCTTATCAGGGTACAGGCACATATGAAAGGGAACTCCCTTATCGGACGCCAGCTTTATCCTCTCCTTCAGGAGTCAGGATTCAGAGAAGTAAAAGTAGATCCCAGAATGGTATATGTAGATTTCAGCAAACCTGAGCTTGTAGACGGTTTTGTCATGAAGACCATTATTCCTATGGTAGAAGGCGTAAAAGCACAGGCTCTGGAAATGCAAATGATGAAAGAAGAAGCCTGGGATAAAGGGATAGAAGAACTACATAAAACTGCCAGATCCACAGGCACATTTTGCTATACTTTTTTTAAAGGCAGAGGAATAAAGTAAAATTTTGAACTCTTGGCATTATTAAGGTGCTTAAAGTTTTCTGGAATATTTAATTCTGAACAGAAGAGAAAAATCCACCCCTAACGAGATTATTACTACCTTTTTGTCAGGATAAGAGATAATACTCTGTGAGATACGAACAGTCTAAAAATAGGCTGAACAGTCCAAATGCAGGCAAAAAAAATTCAATAAAAAGAATTTGAATAACTGGAAAAGGGGATGACAGATATTGGAATTTGATTCAGGGCCGAGAGTAAGGATTTAAAATCTGAGAAAAAAGACGATGACAGGTATTATATAAAAAGAGCCTAAAATATGAATGGGGTCAAGGGCAGAAGGTAGGAAATACCTTTCAATAAATTGTGGCTTTAAGGAATGCAAAATCATGGGTTTCGGGCATGTAAAAGATAAATTTTCCTTTTTCGATCTGGAGAGGTATCAAATCCAGAGTGTAATGCATTTCCAATTAATAGGAAATGGGACAGGAACAGATTTTAATAAACGGAAAAACTATACATGAAGTTCTACTCTGAGTCCCTGTGAAGGTGTGTTTTTGAGCCTGGTAATCTTGAAGAAAGTCATGGCGATACTCTTACTGCTTACAGTGGGAGTATTGCTGATCCACGCCTACTGGACAGAGATTGTACCTGTGCTTGGAGCGAGCTTGAAAATGCTTACTGAGACTCGGATCCGGTATGTGATTCTGGCATTCTTAGTTTATCTCCTGAGTGTGTACTTATTTGCGATGCGCTGGCAGCGGGTACTTACCTGCATTGGATATGAGCTCAAAGCCATAGACCTTTTTCCCATTATTTTCGGAGCAATCTTTGTGAACAACTTAACTCCAGCGAGCCGGACAGGAGGTGAACCCCTGAGGATACTCTGGGCTAACAAGCGCTTCGGAATAAGCTATACTGACGCTTTTATAACAATCCTCTTTGAAAGGCTGGTTGAAGCAATTCCCATTATTCTGCTCCTATTCTATGTATTATACCTCTTTCCCTCTTTAGATATCAAACTCCTTCCGCAGAAAAGTATCCTGACCTTAAATTCAACTTATCTATTGCTTCTAGCTTTAATTATAATCGGAGCACTAGTATGGTTTTTCCGGGCCAGGTTTACTGCCCTTCTCAGGGAGATACAGCAAAACTGGAAACAGCTTAAGAAGTCTTTTACTCCTGTTCTCCTGTTATCCTGCGGGGTCTGGGTTCTTGATATAATACGCCTCAAGTTGATTGCTCTTGCCCTTAATTTTGATCTTTCACTATATATCATCTCAGCAGTCTCAATATTGTACTTGCTGCTCGGAATCCTGCCAATAACCCCTGGAGGACTTGGAATAGTCGAAGGAGGTCTGATATCCCTGCTCCTGTATTTTGGGTTACCTCTTGCCTCTTCAGGCAGTTTCGTGATTCTGGAACGCTTTATATCTTTTGGGCTCAGCAGCCTGATAGGTTTCCTGTATCTGTTTTACTACGGAGGGATTGAAATATGGAAAAATACAAAATCGCACTAATCAGTGATTGGTATTTTCCAAAGGTTGGAGGAATCGAGTATTCGATGCATACCCTTGCTAAAACGCTGAACATGCATGGTCATGAAGTAAGCGTAATTACCAGGAGCTATCCGGGAGTCCCTGAACACAGTATAAGGGACGGGGTTTCCGTGGTAAGAATCAAAGGCAGGCCTTTACCAGGGCAGCATCGTTTTCTCACACCAGGTGCATATAAGGAACTGTTTAGCCTTTTGAAAGAAGGGAATTATGAGATTGTCAATCCCCATGGGCTGGACTCACCTATAGGTATGGGTGCTCTTCTCGCATCCAAGAAGCTTGGAATTCCCGTAGTAGTTACCAATCACTCCTTGGTGGGAAATACCCCATATCGCCAACTTCTGTATACTGCAGGTAAACTGCTTCTAAGACACACTGATGCTGTAATCGCTGTTAGCTCGGCGGTTGAAAAAGACTCAAAACTAATGACAGAAAAACCCATTTATCGGATTTTTAACGGAGTTGATTCTGAAGACAATGTCATCAAAATTCCCCTTCCTGTTGATACGAAAGGAAAAATTGTAATCGTCACAGTTGCACGTATGACAAGGAAGAAGGGTGTCCAGAATATTATAGACCTTGCTCCTTCACTTCTGGAGAAGCATAAAAATTTGCTGTTTTTAATGATAGGAGACGGCCCACTGCGGGAAAAATTAGAAAGAACAGTAGAGGAGTCAGGTTTATTCGAAAATTTTTGTTTCACAGGAGAAGTGTCCAGGGAAAAAGTACTGGGATATCTGGAACAGGCCGATATCTTTGCCCTTCCTTCTGTTAATGAGGCCTTCGGAGTTTCGATACTGGAAGCAATTTCAAGAAAGGTTCCTGTCGTCGCAATGAACAATAGCGGGGTTTCGGATATCATCAAGAATGGTGTAAACGGCTATCTTGCAGACGACCTTAATGAATTTTCATCTTACCTTGAGAGCCTGATAGAAAATCCGACCCTACGAGCTTCCTTTGTCAGGGAGGCTATCCAGGGACTCTCAAATTACGATTGGAACCGAATATGTGAACAGACAAGCAGAGTATATACAAGTGTCATTTATGAAAAGTATAACAATAACCATTGATGTGGAAGAAGACTGTCCCCCTATGCTTACAAGTACGAGAGGCATGGAGAAAGGGCTGCCTGAGTTGCTTGACCTTTTCAAAAAAGAAGGGATAAAAGCAACATTTTTCGTGACCGGAATGATGGCTGAGCAATACCCGGACCTTATATGCCGAATTCCCGATGAAGGGCACGAGCTTGGTTGCCATGGGTATACCCATGCACGTTTTGACCGGATGGAAAAGGAAGAAGCCAGACTTGCTCTTAAACAGGCTGGAGAGGTTTTGAGGCAGTTTGAAAGGAAACTGGTCTCTTTCAGGGCTCCAAACCTCCGGTTCCCGAAAGATTATCTTAAACTCCTGGAAGACGAGGGTTTCCTGTACGATTCATCCTTTGCAGTGTACAAGCCACCATTTTTTCAGGGTAAAGCGGAAAGCAGGATAATCAGGATTCCTGCTACGGTTACCTCTTCATTTCTAAGGCTACCTCCCAAATTATTTCTCCCCCTGCTCAAACATTCAAAAGCCCCTGTTGTTTTTGCGCATCCCTGGGAGTTCGTTGATATGTCAGACATGCCTATACGCCCGGATTGCAGGTTCAATACCGGAGAAAAAGCCCTCCAGAATCTCAAAACCCTGATCCACGTTCTTAAAGCTGAGAACTACCTTTTCTTAACTCTGGAAGAAAGAGCTACGTTTGAAAAACATAAGTACTGAGCTGAAAAAAGTAAAGCGAAACTTTCTCCCTCTTAAGATTATGCGGATCTGCCGGAAACCCTGGAAAACCATTTCACTATAATATGATTTTCGGGTCAAATAGGCCTGGTTTTAACTGAGGCGATGGGACAAAAAGTTATTCTTCAGCGACTTCTAAAATTTTCCTGATTTTATCGTTTTGTATGGAATAAAGCCTCATCTTTCCTTCTTTTCTTACTTTAATTATCCCCCAGTCCTGCAACTTCGCAAGGTGCATTGAGGTGTTAGACTGGGTTCTACCAATGAGTTCCGGGATCTCACAAGCACATAACTCTCCCTTGCGGTCACCGCATTTACTCTCCTCACATTTCCGCTCAGCCTCAAGAAGAGCCCTGATAATCCTGTACCTTGTGTCTTCACCCAGTGCCTTGAAGAGCTGAATATTTTCGGCATCAATCATATCAATAATCATTGAATAAAAAGAGTATATATACTTATCTAAAACTTAAAATGGAACTCAAGCGCCCGTTCCGGGCTACCTTTAAACAACCTCAATAAACAGGTCAGAAAATACGAAAGCTGCGTTTCTTATTTTCTGACTGTTCCGACTGTATTCTGTGCCTCTTTCGTTACCTCTTTCATCATCTCTCCAACGAGGTTCGCTTTTTCACAGTGAGAAGCCTCTTTCGGCTTGCAGTTCAGGAGAATGCTCATCAGTCGGTCAGCCATCCTGTAAAGCTTGATATCCTCAAGCCTGATTAGAAGTGCAGATAAGTTTTCGCTAAATTCCCTACATTTATCATGGTTACAGACTGCTTCCTCATGCAGCCGGCAGACTGACTGAAGGTCCTTTACTATCTCACTAGGGATACTCTCTACCATAAGAATCGACTGGCTCAATACTTGTTTTTCAATAAATTTAAAGGGTCGTCGAAAATATAAAAGGCAAAACCTGGCACCTTTTACTGCAAATTAAAAAGCTCAAGCTCAAATTTGTAGTGTCAGGGATTTAAAACGTATACTTGTGCCTGCAACTCTCCATTATATCATCTATAAAATCGGAGTAAAAGTTATCCGGGACTGTCACCTTTTCTCCTGCTGTGATAGCTCTGGCCTCAAGGTCTTCTCTGCATGCATAAATTTCACACTCTGGCAGTTCTTCTATTCTGGCAAGCAGGTGATAGACTCCATCTCCTGCAAGATAGATCCTGGCTTTTCTGGAGCGGACAGCCAGTTTGAGGCACAACTCCGATCTCGGGCTGAATGGAGGTTTTGTCAGCAGGAATATATCCAGTTTTTCTTGCTTCATAGTATCATCCGGTTGATCTTAATCACCAGTATTAAAAAGAGATTATGCAATCCGAGTTTTCCATGGCTTCGAGAAAATCTTCTTCGTCTGTAAGTTCCAGGGTTTCTATGAAGGTTTCTCCAAAAAGGCCTCTTTCCATTACCGAGGGTTCATGTACAAGT
>CAYSZA010000133.1:0-1884 GCA_964435275.1 uncultured Methanosarcinales archaeon
AGCCTACGGCATTATAGGATATGTCTTTTCAATTTTCTATATGCTTTTCGAAGGAGTAGCCCTGGGAGTGCAGCCGATCATAGGTTTCAATTACGGAGCTGGTTACTATGAGAGGGTTTCAAAGACCCTGAAACTGACAATGCTTTCATGCAGCTTCATAGGAGTTCTCGGATTTGTGTTAATCTACCTCTTTCCGGAGAGAGTGGTACAGATCTTCAGCCAGGATGACTCCGAACTCCTGAATGTTACCCTGAGGGGAATGGAGATCTTCATGTTCTCTTTGCTTGTTGAAGGCACAGTGCTTCTCACTGCTATTTATTACCAGTCAATAAACAGGGTCAGGGCAGCACTCTTTATATACCTGGGAAAAATTTTTGTTTTTCTCTTACCCCTGCTCTTTATCCTGCCGGTCTTCTTCGGCCTGGACGGAGTCTGGTCTGCATCACCGGCTACGGAATATATTATGATGCTGGTAGTTCTGTTTATGCTTTCAAAAGAATTCAAGTTCCTCAGTAAGAATACGAAAGTCGAAAATAAGCAGCCAGCAGGAATAAGGCAGGTATTGCCAATAATCAGACACAGCGAGAAGGCCGAGGTTGAGGATAATTCCAGATTTGTTACTTTCAGGCCTGCTGAAAAGAGAGAGGCATCATGAGATACTCCGCTGAAATTCCGCCTTTAAGGTTTTTAAGAGGGGATAAAACCCCTTCTATATTCCATAATTAACTCCCATTTTACATTGAAGCTCCTTATTTTATATGTAAGCATAGTTTCAGACTCAGCCCTCTTTTTTATATTTTGATTATGACGCGAATGCTTACCCCGGCTCAGTCCAGGCTCTATAAAAAGCCGCTCTTTTTCCTTCTCGTTTTCTCCACATAGTTGATAATTTACCTTTTTTACCTCCTTTTAGCAGATAACTCAATGGATTATGAACTCCAGATTATACAGATTAAGTTATTTTTGGGTTCAGATAATAAGACGTATATATCTTAAGGAGATAATTTGGTCTGTTAGAATCAAAAATTAGAAAAAAGGATAAAATATGAGAAAACCACAAATCTCAATGACAGAGAAAGGAAGTATGAGAGAAAGAATCCTTAAAATAGAGAGACTTGTAAGCTATTTTTTGCCAGTGGCTATATTTTCCCTGGCTTTATGGACCCTTGACAGGCAGATACGTCACTTGCACTCAATGTATATTGTCAAAAGTATCACCAGTATTCCACTGAGCCATATAGAGCTTGCATTCTTTCTAACTTTCCTGAGTTATCTTGCTTTAACAGGTTACGATTACCTGGCAGTCCGCCATATTAACCATTCTATGCCTTATAAGCAAACTGCCAGAGCTTCTTTTATAAGTACTTCCATAAGTTACAGCATTGGTTTCAATGTCCTGACAGGAAGTTCCCTGAGATACAGGTTGTATTCAAGGTACGGGCTTGATTTACGCCAGATCTGGGAAATTATAGTTTTTTGCATTCTCACCTTCTGGATAGGCTTCTGTTTTGTCGGAGGTTTGCTTTTCACATTTTATCCTGTGAAGCTGTCAGAATACGCACCCGAAATCCCTGTTCCGTTAAATGTTGCCGGAATTCTACTACTGCTGTTTGTTGCTGTTTACTTCATTTTCTCGCTAAAGAGGTGGAATTTCAAGATAAAGGATTACCAGATAAGGATTCCTGAACCGAAAATAGCTTTCTTGCAGCTTGCTTTATCCTCAGTGGATTACCTGCTTTCGGGAAGCATTATCTATTTCCTTTTGCCCTCAAATCCACAGCTTACCCTGCTTCATGTACTTGTGTTCTTCGCGCTGGCGCAGGTTATAGGACTTATAAGTACTGTCCCGGGAGGGCTCGGAGTTTTTGAAAGCCTGATGCTTTT
>CAYSZA010000133.1:1984-7883 GCA_964435275.1 uncultured Methanosarcinales archaeon
AACGTGGAATATTCAAACGAGCTCTGGTGGCAGTTTGGAATTAATTCCCAGGCATCCAGTTTTTTAAGGGCTACAGTTGGAGCTTTCCTTATGCTGCTGATTTTTGGAATTGCCAGAATGCTGAGCCCCTTTTCTAAAGATATTCACATGCCAGGGAAAGAAGAGATGGAACTTGCAAAAACAATTATTAGCCAGAGTCAGGAAACCTCGGGAAACCTGGTGTTTGCCGGGGATAAATACCTGCTTTTCGACGATGAAAAGAAAGCTTTTTTAATGTATGGGATCTCAGGAAGAACTTGGGTTGCAATGGGAGATATTGTTGGAACGAGCAGCCAGGCTAAGGAGCTGATCTGGGATTTCTATGAGATGAGCAAACTGCATCAGGGCAGGGCTGCTTTTTATGAAGTGAGCGAAAAATATATTCCTGTTTATCTTGACCTGGGCCTGACCCTGATAAAAACCGGGGAAGAAGCAAAAGTTCCTCTCGAGTCATTTACCCTGGAAGGAAGTGCAAGCAAAGATTTCCGCTATACCATAAGGAACGTCGAGAAAAAGGGGTACAGGTTTGAAATTGTTTCAGGAGAAGAGGCTTCAAACCTCATGCCTGAACTGAGACGGATTTCGGACGCCTGGCTGATACTAAAAGCAGGAAAAGAAAAGCGGTTCTCAATCGGTTTTTTTGACGAGAAATACCTGAGCAACTTCCCGATTGCCCTCGTGAGGAACGAATCCGAAATCGTTGCCTTTGCAAATATATGGCCAGGCGCGGATAGGGAAGAGATCAGCATTGACCTGATGCGCTACGGCCCCGATGCCCCGGACAGGACAATGGAATACCTTTTTGTCAAGCTCATGCTCTGGGGAAAAGAAAAGGGGTACAGGCGCTTTTCTCTTGGAATGGCTCCCCTCTCAGGGCTTGAAAACCGGCAGTTTGCCCCAATCTGGAATAAAATAGGAGCTTTAATTTTTACCCATGGAGAACACTTTTATAATTATAAAGGGCTCAGGGATTTTAAAGAAAAATTCAATCCTGTCTGGAGCCCGAGATATATAGCTCTTCCCAAAGGGTTCAAGCAGGGCCTTGTCTTAAAAGATATAGCAGCCCTGATCTCAGGAGGAATGAAAGGGATTTTCACGAAAGAAAATAAAAAGGCATCAAGCCAAAGAGGGCATCAGGTTCCGGAAAAACTGCCTGAATAATTTCTTAAATCATTTCCTCAAACCTGTCCAGCACTAAAAACATGAATTCCTTTGTATCGGAGAGATATTTTGTCTGTCCGAGCATTTCCTGTTTATTCTGGACAAACGCCCCTTTCGCAATTCCGTCTCCAAACCGTTCAATCAGGGACTGGATTCTTTCTTCATTCACCTCAGGATGAAATTGAAGTGCTACAACCCTGCCATTATAAACAAATCCCTGATTCTTGCAGCCCTCACTCTCAAAAAGGTGAACAGCCCCTGCCGGCAGGTCAAAAGTTTTAGAGTGCCAGTGAAAAACCGTGATCTTGTCCGGCAGCCCTTCAAGAAACTCCGGCTTATTTTTGCCCCCGGCAGCCCTTACAGGAAACCAGCCCATTTCCATATACCTGTTTTCATAAACGCGGGCTCCGAGGATGTCAGCAAGCAATTGCGCACCAAGGCAGATTCCCAGTACCGGTTTTCCTGCTTCCACTGCCGCCTTGATAAAGGCTTTTTCATCTCTCAGCCAGGGGTTTTCTTCATAGTCGTAAACTCCAATCGGGCCGCCCATAATGATAAGAAGATCAAAAGAATTAAGTTCTGGAGGGCTTTTTGTTTCGTAAAATCGGGTTGATTCAAGCCTGTGGTTTTTGATTTTCGCATATTCCTCGATTGTGCCGAGGGTGTTTACGGAGGAGTGCTGGAGAACATGGATTTTCATGAGAGATCAGTTTTGAAGTTCTTTAAGTTATAAGTTACCTACTAATACTTCGATCCCGAAGTAGTTCATAAAACTTGGCTCTTGAACCTATTCATCGATAACGAATTCCCCAATAAATAAGGAATCTATTTTGCGATCCAAGCACTAATTGCAATTTACAGCTTTTGTAAAAGTTTATTTCCTTTTTCGAAGGCAACATTTATGTGAAATTTATATAATATATTAAAATTAATTTCTCTTCTGGTTCAAGTATGCTTCGAATCTTTCCTTTTCATCTTTTTATCATATTTGTTCAATACGAGTGAATGTTAATATGAGATAAATACATTTTTTTTACATATGCTGTGAAGATTTGTATATACGTTGTAAAGATAAGAGTGCAGGAGAGATAGATGGATAGTAAAGATTTTTCACAAGAAGAGTTGTTTGAGTTCCAAAAGGGTTTATTTAAAAGTGAGATTGAATACATTCATTCGAAGATTGAGACTTATGATGATCTCTCTTTCAAAATAAAAGGCTGGGCCGTAACAATCTGGTCAGTAGTTGTCGCTTATGGTGCGCAGAATAGGGATTCTTTAGTTATATTGGCAAGTTTACCTGCACTAATCACTTTTTGGATACTTGATGCTTACTTTAAACAGTATCAACGCCATTCGAGGTTCAGGATGGGGAGGATAGAGAAATTTCTGGACTCTAAAGAAGGAGATAGTACTCTAAGATCAGCCTTTAAAATGAGGAACTTTGGAGATTTTCCCATTCATGATCCGATGGGAAATCGAACGAGAAGTCTTTCCCCTGAAGACGAAAAAAAGTATTTCGAAAGAACAAATTACTGGGATTGCTTCACAGTACCTAATATTTTGTATTTCTTTCTGACTCTTATTTTGAGTTCTGTTATAGTTTCCATCTTAGTTAATAATTTTTAAAATATTGATAAAATCATTGATGATGCAGTTTATATAATTGACCTATAGAAATGCTCTGAAATAACGGATCTTAACTGATTTGAACTGAATGAGCCAGTATATTTTTATTCATTTAATTCAGCTTCTTGAAACTGATTTGATCGGTTTTTTACAAAGCCTATGAATCAAAAATTAGAAGCAAAGTTTTAGTCTTTATTTTACTATCCCGTCCACACTTTATCATCAGTTCTTGATCGTCTTCTTTTTGTCTCTTATTTGAGAATAACATATTTTGATATACTACAGAGTACTCGACTGAAATAAGCTTATATTTCAGGATGCGGTTATAAAGATGATCAAGATGAGATTTGGAATAATAATACGCAGTTTCATGATAGCTATTTTAATATCACTTATAGCAGTAATTATAGAAGCAGCTTACTACGGATTGCATCCGGAAAATATTGATTCTATAAGTAACGCTGGCTATTCTATTGCCAGTCCTTTTGTAAATAATTTCTCGGACCTGAGCAGCCCTGTAAACATGATAATACTCGGTATAATATTCGTCTCTACTTTTGTGATAGCCTCAAGTAAGATATCTAAAAGAGAAAAATCACCGAAAAAGCCCATGAAAGTGTATTAATAAAACTCGATTATGGACAAGATCTGGCAAAGAAGGCGTGTTCGTCTTGCAGTTTCAGATCTGAAAAATCACTTTTTTCTAATTTTAGCTTTCTAAACCAGCACAATATGGTAAATTACTACGAGTTCTGCCAAACACTAATTGTTGAGATTTTTAGTTTAATTTTTGGAGGGCATCCGACGATTTCATTTTTACTCAATCGAAAACAACCAGTTCCAACAGCGTACCTGCGCGGGACAATAAAGGCAGGAAGAAGCCATTCAGACAGCTCTGGAAGCTATAAAACCGATTTAACAAAAAATCTTAATTTTAGACTTAAAAGGGAGCTTAAAAAAAGTATATGGCTGAGGAAAAGAATTCTTCCTTTCCACCCGGTTTTCTGAAGACTAAATGAGCTTTCCTGAGCTAAATGAACCTTCATGAGTTAACCGAACCTTCCGATAAGCGCGCTTATGCTTTCACTTGTAACCATGCCTATTATCCGGTTTTTGGAATCGATTACGGGAAGTGCGGAAATCGAGTAATCTTCCATTATTGAGGACGCGGTCTCGATTCTTTCGCCTGAATACACGTATTTCACATCGCGGGTAATTATCTCGTCCAGTTCGGTGATTTTGCATGCGACAGCTTTTGTAATGTCCCACGAGGTGACTATACCTTCAAGTTTTCCGTCCCCGGATACGACAGGCAGGTGGTTTACTTTCTTTTTTACCATGAGCATTGAGGCGTTTTCCAGCGTTTCGTCCCTGGAAACCGAATAGAAACTCTGGTTCATGATATCGCTTACGAGAATCTGTGATAGAAAGCCCCTTATAAGGTAATTGAGCTGTCCTTCCTCAAGCAGGAAAGCATCATGCCCGTACTGTGACCTGATTTCTTCGTATTTGGCATCAACCCCATTTGCAGTCAGCGCAGATACGATTTCCTGGGACTGGTATGGAGGATAGAGCCAGTCTGAGGTTATGGAAATCACAAGGTATTTTGCCGTAACCCCGGAAAAACCCTCTATAAGAGACCCGTGATTTGAAAGGTCAAAGTAGTCCACAGCTTTTGTAATATAGAGATAGGAATTGGCATCAAAGCGCTTCGTAAAGGTATCTCCCTGGTAGTTCAGGTAGCTTTCAACCTGGAAATTCGAAGAACGTTCCGGAAGAGGCTCTGAAGAGATTTCCGAAGAGGTTTCCGAAGAGATTTTTGACAGATTCGGACCTGCTTCAGCCTGCTGAGCTCTTCCGAATTTCTTTTGCATCGAAGCATCGCTTAAGTATGTAATATGGCCTATCATGCGGGCAAGTGCCAGGCCCTGTGCAGGGATTTCTTTTCCGTAGTAGTTTCCTCCGTTCCATTTCGGGTCGTCAGTTATGGCTTTTCGTCCGATTGCCCCGAATGCAATCTGCTGCGGGGTTGTGGATGCGGTTGTCGCGATTGCAATTGCCTTTTTTACCATCTCAGGATAGTTAACAGTCCATTGCAGAACCTGCATTCCGCCCATCGAGCCGCCTGCCACTGCAAAAAGCTGTTTTACTCCCAGGTGTTCGACAAGCTTTTTCTGGGCATTTACCATGTCTGCTATGGTGAGTACGGGAAAAGAGATGCCGTAGGGTTTTCCGGTTTCAGGGTTAAGGGAAGAAGGGCCTGTGGAACCTTTACAGCCTCCGATTATGTTCGAACAAATTACGCAGTATCTTTCCGTATCAAAGGCCTTATTCGGGCCGATTACGATGTTCCACCAGCCCGGCTTTTTGTCGCCTGCGTGAAACCCGGCAGCATGGGCATCACCGGTAAGGGCATGGCAGATCAGGATAACGTTGCTCTTATCGGCATTCATCTTCCCGTACATCTCGTACTCTATCCTGACGCGGGAGAGAGTTTTCCCACTCTCGAGCCTGAAAATTCCGGGGATTTCATAGCTCATTGAGCGGACTATCCCCAGGTTCTGGCCTTTTTTTCCCGAAAAAAAGTTTTTGAAGGAGGGAATCTGGGTCGAAATTTCCATGCTCAGACCTCAGAGAGTGCCTGCTCGATATCGGAAATCAGGTCCTTTTCATCCTCTATTCCTATGGAAAGCCTGATAAAGTCCTCGGTTACTCCGCAGGCAAGCTGTTCTTCCTTTGACAACTGTTCATGCGTGGTTGAAGCCGGGTGGATTACAAGGCTTTTTGCATCCCCGATATTCGCAAGGTGGGAAAAGATCTCAAGCCCTTCTATAAACTTTTTACACTCACTGGCTCCGCCCTTGATTCCAAACCCGATTAATGCGCCTGAACCTGATTTAAGATATTTTTTTGCAAGTTCATGGCTGCCGTGGGATTCAAGTCCAGGATACGAAACCCAGGAAACTTTCGGGTGCTTTTCAAGGAATTTTGCAACCTCAAGGGCGTTGTCACAGTGTTTCTTCATCCTGAGAGGCAGAGTCTCAAGCCCCAGGCTTAACAGGAAAGAGTTAAA
>CAYSZA010000134.1:0-7847 GCA_964435275.1 uncultured Methanosarcinales archaeon
GTGAAAGACTGGAGTCTGTCAGTTTTACCTTTCCCGGAGAACCCGGTATGACACTCAGGTCCATGCTAAGGATTTTCCTGTAAATATTTCTTTTTTGCACAATAGGCCACCATCCGTAAAGAAAAACATAAACAGGCTCCCACATAGCAACCCAGCCTATAATTGTCAGGCCTTCGGAAAGCATGGTGTTTATCAGGCTTCCTTCAATCGTTGAAAGAAGGCGGTTTAAAAGCAGGCAGAAAAAGAGGAAGATAATTGCAATTGTCATATTCCTTCTTCCCCGCTGAAGAAGCCTTCTCAATTCTATTTCCGTGAGAACTTTTTTATAAGAAAAATGATTCCTGACTGCTTCTTTAAGAGTATGTTCCGTTTCTCTATCAAATTCGGAAGGGGGAACGTATATTACGATACCAAGGGGCTTTTTTATAGGGAATTCCCCAACTGTGTTATAAATATACACCTCTGCTTCTTCATCAAGCTCCTTTTCGTGAAAAGGGGAAGGGTCAAAAGAATTAAAAATCTGCATTAAGCTGTGCAACTCAAGTTCGATCAGGAGTTTTCCATCCCGTTCCCTGTAAAGAGAGTCGGTGCTTTTCGGGGAGGCATCCATCCCCCAGACCATTTATTGTCCACCTTCTGTAATTCTCTTTGTAAGTTGTTACAAACTTTGATAAACTGTGATGGCTTAGACATTATTAAGATTTTCAAGCAAATAATATTTTATAAATTCGTAAAATTTGAAAATAAAAATCTTTTAAACCTAATTAAAAAAGTTTTCAGGTTCCATATAAGAGTTTGCTTTTTGGGCTTTAAGGACTGGGCTAAACTGAAAAGATGTTGAGGTTCCTTTCAGGAGGTGAAACGGTAGCGAATACTCTTCTCTCCCGCAGAGGGACTGTTCCGATATACATCGGTATCAGTGATGCTCTGGTAGATATTCCGTCTGTGGGCAATAGGCTACCAGCCATAGAGAAAAATATGTACTGGTTCCCACATGGCAACCCAGCCAATTATAAGTAATCGTGATGATCTCTTTTCGGGTCCAGAGAAGACCATTAATTAAAACTAGCAACAGAAAATTCTGAAAACCAGGATTCTCAATACTGAATTCTGGAAAACAGGAGGTATCAATATTTAGTTCTGGTAAACAGGAGGTATCAATACTTAGTTCTGGAAAACAGAAGTTTTCTAAAAAGGAAGAACTCTCAATATTGTGCTGCAGCATGCTTGATTGCGCTGCAGAGTTCTTCGGGTTCTCTGGAACTGATAAGCATTCTTTCTCCAGAGATAAGTTTCAGGATTACAACCGGGTTAACCTTTCTGGAAGTTTCTGATACCTCAAACTCTTTCCCTGTTAAAGGATCGTAAGCCTTAATCTTGCAATCTTCCACTATATAGAAGGGAATTTTCTTGAAGGAGAAATTCAGGGGTATAAGGCGGATGTATATTCCATCACTTCTGACCTCAGTAATGTGCTTTGTACTGTAAAAGACGAGAGGGAAAAACAGCCCGAAGATAACCCAGAGCGCAAAAAGGTATGCATCAGAAATACTATGGACTCCTACAGGTTTTCCGAAGATCAGGCTATGGATCTCGATATACCAGAGCAGGAGCGCAGGATAAAGGACAGAAACAAGAAAAATGTTACTGCGCAGATCCTGTACTTCCCGGTAAATTAGATGTGTTTTCGGCTGTTCCACAAAATTACCTTCCTTGAAACGTGCCTTTTACATGCCCTAACTGGAAATGGACTTTAATTGTCTGGCGGACAGGCGCCTCAACCCTGCTGGAAATGTCTTAATCTACCTGACGAATTACTTCCCCTGTATGTACACCTGACCTGAGAGGGTGCCGTACAAAGTACTTTATTCAGACCCAGGCATACGGACTCAGTACCGGAGCAAGGGTCTTCAGTAGAAAAACACTCCTGACTTTTTCTATAAAAACTGAGTTAATAAACCTTCCGAAAAAAATGAAAATTGTATATATCTTTTAATTTAAAAATTTGAGAATAATAAGATTATAAGATATTTGCCAGAGATCGTAAAAAGTTATATTATAAATGGACAAAAATATTCTGAGTCCTGCAGGAAAAGGTAAGAATAATAAGAACAATCATTTTTTAATACCTTTCCGGATGGCTTCTGAGAGTTTCTCCGGGACCTGGGAACCAATCATTAGCTTTTTTCCCTTTTTCCCGTCGGCAAACTCAAAAAGTACACCTCTGTTGCCTGCTATGGTATAGGCTTTTCCTTTTGATCCATAGCGTATACCCCAACCCCCGTAGTCCATAAGAGGGTTATAGGTTTTGATTTCGTAATTTCGGATAGTATTAAACGGAAAGGTTTTGAAAGAGAGATGAAAAGGATAAAAGCGAACATAGAGTCCCTCCTCCCTGACTTCAGTAACCAGTTTTATTGAACTGAATAAAAGAGGGAAAAGAACTCCGAAGACCAGAAGTAAAAGAAGCACCATCCAGTCAGGAGCCGGGTTGTTTCCAAAAGGCTTTCCGAGTAAGAGCTGCTGGTAAGCCCCATACCATGAAAGAATGACAGGGATCGCAACAATGAGCCAGACCCATATCTGGTTCATTTTTTGAACTTCTCTAAAAAGAACCAGGGAATTTACTCGCTTTGAACCGTTAACTCTCTTCGGATCATCCGTTTTCCTATCTGTAGAGTCCATCCTTTGCCAGGCCTCAGGATTATGTAAGATATTTCTTTATGTTGCAAAACAACTTAATATTAAGTATTTTAAAACGAAACACCCTAAAATAAGATTTTTTGAAAAATTGAAGAAAAAAGTTTTAAGAAAATTGTTTTAAAAGATTTTAGCCTTAATAACCCAATCTCTCCATCTCTTTAAGTACTGCTGCACTGAAATCCGTGAAATGCTGGATTCCGCCTGTCCAGGCCGCAAGCATCATAACATCATTAATCTCGGTTTTTGTGGCTCCGAACTTATGAAGCCTTTCCAGAATTTTGACCGCGCTCTGGACATTATTGTTGGAGCAGGCTATACCAAAGACCATTAGATGCTTCTGTTTTATAGAAAGCCCGCCTTCCCTTTCGGCCCAGACGGTTTTATAAAAGCCTGCTATCCCTTCGGCAAAATCTTCATTTATCTGTCCGGCATATGCAATAGACCTGGGCAAAAAGCCCTTTAGTTCCTTGATTTCCTTAGCAGCTTTCTCCATAATTATCATATGTCATAAGTCAGGATCGGATATAATTGTATCTTATAGAAAAATTTATAATCCTGGCTGAAAGCTTCAGGAATTGCGAGGTAATCGACCTCGGAAAAGTTCAGACTTCCAGTACCTCAACCGCCAGATCGGAATTGATGATATAATCAAAGCTAATTACCTCATCCCATTTCTGCTGCATGAATGCGGACTGGAAGCAAACCCCAATAATTTTTCCTTTTTCCGAGCCTTCAAGGACTTCTCTGGCAACTTCTTTTGCTTTTTCAGGGCTTATCCCGATCTTTGGCATTGCAAGCCCACCGAGCAGAACGACAACGTCAGCATGCGCGTCTGTAAGTTCCCCTAGTTGCATACCTTCGTAAGTCATAAAGATAGATCTTGCTTTTTCAAAGTCCAGACTGGAAATAAAAGCAAGTTCCCTGTCCCTTACTACAAAACCGAGAAGTTCGGCAAAAGGGGTGCAGAACCCTGGCGTTCCCACAAAAGTAATCTTCTCTGCGCCTTCGACAAGGCCCCTGAAACTGTTCAGGATGCCTCCTACTCCCTGTGAGGTGGTAATTATTGGCACGAAACTCTCTCCTTAAACTTTCAATAAAATCTTATTTTTAATAAAATCTTATTTTTAGCATTTCTTCATAGGTTTTATTTCTATAGTAAGATTGGAGACATTCACTTAAATAAATGGTGTTAACAGCGTTTATTGAAAGAATCAGGAGAAAAACTGAGATTTTACTAGATAAAGAACTAGAAAAAGAGTTTAGAAGCTGGAAATAAAGATTTTAGAACAGATTCAAAAAGAGTCTAGAAACCAAATTCAAAAAGAGTTTAGAAACCAGATATTAAAAAGAAAATTAAAAAGGAAAAGGGCATCTGCCCTTTAAACCTGCCTGATTCCGAAGGACTGGAGCAGGATCTCCGGATAGAGACCGCCGCTGGAAATAGTTTTCGTGCTCTTAAGGTCATTTACCGTAAGCCTTGCCGGGGCGAACATACCTGCGTCAACCTTGAAGAAATCGAAGTTTGCTTCTTTGAAAGTCTGGTAGAAGGGCTTTCCGAAGTCTCGGGAAGTTGTAGAGGGTACCTTCTTTACGAATTCCTCAAGTTCAGCCAGTTCCCCATCGAAGCGGACCGTATAGTTGGTTTCGCCACAGTAGATCACACAATCATTGGTAGAGCCCATGCATTGCACATCGTTTCCGACAACAGGAGCAATGGGGGCAGTCCCGTATCCGCTTTTAATGCAGTTGATGTCAAAACCTATGGACTCAAACTTGTGAATTCCGGTTTCTACGACACGGGCCGAAATTTGGACAGAACCAGCAATTGAGGCCGTCGGAGCAACAGCAATCATTACGTTTTCAGGGTCTACGCTACAGTGTTTTGCAATGTATTCCACAACTTTTTCATCAGGAAGTTTGTCGGATTCCATAACCAGGACTGCAGCTTCGAAATCATCCTCATAACCGATCTCCTCATACAGCTCTTTAGGTTTTAAGCCAAGGGCGCGTGCAGGGCCCGAGCCCATTCCGAAGTAGTTGCCTACGGAGATTCTCCAGCCTGCATACTGCGAAGCCATACAGGCAATTACTGGATTGTCAGTTGCTACCTGTATGGCAGGCCATTTGAGGCCTTTCAGGTCAAAAGTAGTATATTTGAGATCAGCAAGATCGGCCAGACAGAGCCTTGCCAGGTACATTCCGGCTTCGTACCCTCCCTCGGCTTTAACTCCACAGTCAATAACCGTAGCCCCGTTTTCGAGCTTGAGCACTTCAGTCTTCAGGTCTTCGCTCCAGTCGAGCATCTCTTCAATGACATATGATCCCATTTCGTTGACGCTTATCAAAGTATCACCTTTACTACTGGCTCCGGGATAAACAGGTATTATCCTTCAGTCAGGAGGTTAATTTCCTGCCTGCCTTTTACTACTCAGGAGGACTGTTTATCGGTCAGAGAATCCTTTATAAAGAATGTTGTTTGTAAGAATAATCTCAATCAGGAGTTTTATCGATCAGAGGATCGGGAATTAATCGTTTGTCGTTTACCCGGATGAGGCAAAGCCCGCCGATCAGAGTTAACAGACAGGTTCATTCCTCCGATAAAAGGATATTCAGCCGATCGAGGGTATTACCGGAATAAGATAGGGTAATCCTTTCCTGTAATCTCGTCTTTAGTGTAGTTTGTTATCCGTAATAGGAAGAATCCAATATATAGCTACTGTTTTATTATTTTAATTATGAGATTTTATATTTAAGCGTAATCCGTTTATTCTGACCGTAATACGAAAATTCGGTCGTTTTTCCGAACTGCTCCATCGACAGCAAGGCCAATCAAGTCTCCTTTTTCAGCCCTTCCAAGTACTTCTCCCTGTTTTCTCAGGGAACGGACCTGCTGCCTCAAATAAGTTGTACTCCCTTCAATTATTATCTCATCACCGACTGCAAGCCTTTCCTCGAGAAGCCTGACGGCTGCAGCCTGCTGTTTCGGGTAATAGTTCTCAATTATTCCTACAGCCCTGCGCTGCTTTTCCGAGGCGTTCATACCTTTTTCAGGAGAAAAGCCCTCAAGTCCCGGAACCCCAAAATAGAAACCTGTAGAAAACCCCCTGTTATAGACCGAAGCAAGATCACGTTTCCACGCTTCGATTTTTTCAGAAGTATATTTTCCTTCTTTACAGGCGTCGATTGCTTCCCTGTAACAGCGAGAAACCGTTTCAAGATAGCCGGGATCCCGCAGCCGCCCTTCCACTTTAAAGGCATTTACTCCGGCTTTGAAAAGTTCAGGAATGTGCCCTATCATACAGAGATCTTTTGCACTGAGGAGATACTTTCCAAGGCTTGCTGCAACAATCCCGTTTTCCCCTTGGAGTTCCCACTCCCAGCGGCAGGGCTGGGTGCATTCCCCGCAGTTTCCGGATTTTCCGAGAGCATAAGCCGACAGGTGGCATCGGCCTGAGACTGCCATGCACATTGCGCCGTGAACGAAAGTTTCGATTTCTACCTCAGTCTGCTGCCTTATTTTCCTTATCTCTTCAAGGGAAAGCTCTCTCGAGAGCACAATCCGTTCTGCACCAAGCGCTCTATAAAAATTTGCAGTCTCATGGTTAGTAACGTTTGCCTGTGTAGAGATATGAATTCGAAGTCCGACTTTCCGCGCCCTGAGAATTACGGCCGGATCCCAGGCAATAACCGCATCTACTCCTGCATTTGAAGCTGCAGCTATCACATCCGATGCATCCCCGAGCCTTTCCTCGTTTACTGTCGAGTTAACAGCTATATAAGCTCTCAGCCCTCTGGCTTTTATCTCTGAAACAAAACCATCAAGGGTTTCCAGGGTAATTTCTTTTGCTTTCGCTCTAAGGCTTAGCCTATCGGTTGAGAAATAGACGGCATCCGCATATTCTGAGCAAGCCTCAAGCCCTGAAAGGTTCCTGACCCCAAGAATAAGTTCAGGTTTTGAACTTTTACACATGAAGACAGAAAACACGTATCTTTCATTTAAAAATATCTTATCGTACTCACACAGTGTAATAAATAGTGCCAAGAAATGTTAACATTTGGCAGTTAGTAGGAAGATACGCTGGTTAACGGAAAACTTTATATAAATAAAGAGCATTTTCAAAAATGGGGATCAAGGTAAATTCAAAGAAATAGCTTTCGTTAATAAACAAAAGCAAAGATAAATTACTGTTATTATAATCGAAGAGAGGGGGATAACATGGAATACGAACTCGAAGAAGTCGAGAGAGATTACATCGAATTCAGGAAAGAAATGGGAGAAGAATAAGCTCAAGGGGAGAATGCTGAGCTGTAAAATCAGGGGAGAAGCAGCAGAGTTAAGGAAAAAATATACCTTTTTCAAAAGTGAAATTAATGGCTGCGTCAGCACAAAATTATATTTTTTTAATTTTTGCCTGAAGATTTGAGAGATTTCTATTCGCAGTTTTGTTCAGAAGCAGGTATGTAACACATGGGAAAACTTATATAAGTCAAAAGACTCTTATATTTTTTTACAGTAGTTCATTCAAGGTATTAATAAACTTCGGGTTTTACCATGAGCTTCGTAAATACGTTTAGAGACGTCCTGCTACAACCCTCAGTTTTCTTCAAACGAATGCCCGCAGAAAAAGATTTTTTCGAGGCTGTAGTTTTCGCTCTCGTATGCAGTCTGATTCCGGGGACTATAATCATGAGAGAACAGATCACGTGGGGAGCTCTTCCCTTCTTTTTTGCGGGATTTCTTTTCGTTTTTATTATGCGGCTTTTTATAGATAGCGCAATTCTACATGGATTATTTAAGGTATTTGGAGGAGATGCCATCTACCAGAAATCCCTGCAAATTCTCTCATACTCATACGCAGCAAACCTGCTTGTCGCGATTCCTGTTCTGGCAATCGAGTTCGATATTATCCATGTCGATTTCAGCCTCATATTCACATTGTATGGTGCATACCTTATAACCCGAGGAGGCCAGTTAATCCATAATCTGAACTTTGAAAAATCTGTTTTTGCCACGTTCCTGTGGGAATCCTGGTACCTTGTTACGTCTTTTATCCTTATTACTTTCGTGGAAACTTTTTATAATAAAGGTTTTTATTTATGAATACCAAATTTTTTTCAATAAATTTTCTATTTTATTTTAGTAA
>CAYSZA010000135.1:0-7792 GCA_964435275.1 uncultured Methanosarcinales archaeon
AGCAGGGCTTACAGGTTATTGTCGAAGGTCCAGGTCACGTTCCACTCGACCAGATTGCAACCAACGTAAAGCTCATGAAGGAAATGAGCGGCCACAAGCCCTTCTACATGCTCGGTCCTCTCGTTACCGACATCGCCCCTGGCTACGACCACATCGTAACCGCAATTGGTGCGTCCGTCTCTGCCTCTTACGGCTGTGACTTCCTCTGCTACGTAACTCCTGCAGAGCACCTTGCCCTTCCAAACCTTGAAGACGTCATCACAGGGGTAAAGACCTCCAGAATTGCAGCTCACGTAGGTGACATGGTAAAGTATCCAGACAGGGCAAGAGAACAGGATCTCGCAATGGGCAGGGCCAGAAGAGAACTTGACTGGGAAAAGATGTACTCCCTTGCAATTGACCCACAGCACGCAAGAGAAGTCAGGAGCAGCAGGGCTCCCGAAGACACAGATGCCTGTACCATGTGCGGCAACTACTGCGCCCTCAAAATTGTCAACCAGAACTACAACCTCGCAAAATAAGCAGGTACTGGTAAACTTACAGAGTGAAGCCTTCGGGCTTTACTTATCCAATTCTTTTTTGAATCGTTCTGCTCTGTGATCTAACTCTCAAGCATGCATTTTATCTTCTATTTTTTCAATAACTTCAACATCGGGAATGCAGGGTCACGAATAAAATTCGACTCTCTTTTTCACCATAACTTTTATCTCGTTTCCAGTCCGACTTTTTGCCTTTCCGGCAGTTTAAAATCGATAGCTTTTTACATCATTACCTTAAAAATATCCAAAGTTATTCTTATTAGTTTATTGAAATGTCTGGAAGTCTTCTTACACAACCTGGATGATTTTTTGATAGCCTGTCAGGATAGCGGTTTTATGAGACTAAAATCAGTTAAAGGGCTCATTGCTCTCGGAATAGTTAAAGGACTTATCACTCTCGGGGTATTTCTGTTCCTCTCAGTTTTTTCTGAATGTGGGGCTGCTGCGGAACTGGGTGGCTCTTCAGAAATCATAAGTGAAGGACAAACTTTTGAAAAACTTAATCCCGATGAGGTTACGACAGAGTGGAACGATTTCTATCTTTTCAGCAGCAGGGAAGATGCCTTAGAAGAACTTGAAACTTTAAAAAAGAAGCCGGAGGAAATAAACAGAACTTTCCGTCCGGGATTTGAAAACTTATCGGGACCTGTTTTACTGGACTACCTGAACGCTGAAAAGGAATTCTCAAAATCTTTCGAGGTTTTATATGTTTACGCATATACGCAGCTCAGTAAAAACGTAAGTGATCCGTTCTTTGCTTCTCTCCTTATGGACTCTCAGGATCTGATAACCGAGTATGGGAAAGCCAACTCGTTTACGGTTGTGAAGCTGACCTCGCTGAATAAGGAGGAATGGGACAGACTCTTTTCCGAAGAGCCCGAGCTTGAAGAGTACAGGCCTTATCTTGAAGCTAAGTATATGAGATTTGCAGAGCACAGGGCAGTGAATGAATCCCAGGCTATGTATATTGCAGATCTCGAAAACCAGCGCATGAGACTGGAGACTGAGGCGTTTTCAGAAATTACGAATAATGTCACAACGGCAGGAAATATAACGCTTGAGAATGGGGAGGAATATTCAGTCAATTCCCAGTCCTACTTTACCCTACTCTCAACAGACCAAAACCGGGAAAACAGGAAAAAATGTTATGAAAAAAGGTTTTACCACCTGAAAAATGAATCCGACTCCATGGCCTCTCTCTATTCCGAGAAAGCCCGTCTTGACGATCTCATTGCCACACAGCTGAATCATACGGACTATTATAATTACACGTTGTATGGCCTCTATCTTAACCGTACTCAGGTCGATGATATGAATACGGTTTTCAAAGAGAGAAAAGGCGTATTTGAGGATTATAATGAGTTCAGAAGAAATAAGCTCGGAATTGAGACTCTCAGACCCTACGACCTTTTGCTGCAGTTGACGAATCAACCTGGGAAAAACTTTACTTATATAGAGTCTTTGCAGGAGATCCAGAAATCCTATTCTAGGATGGACCCCATTTTCAATGAGATCTTTTTAAAGACAGTAACTGGCAATTTCATAGATGTGTATCCTGACCCTGAACATGGAAAACAGCCAGGTGGTTATTCTTTTGAACTTTGTTCCATGAAGTCCCCTGCTCTGATTTTTATTAATTATAATGGTCTTATAAGGGATCAGAAAACCTTAACGCATGAACTGGGGCACGGGATCCATTTCTACCTGATGGGCAACAATGTGGATTATCTCTACTGCTCATATGAACTCTACGAAGCAGAAATTCCTTCCACTTTCAGCGAAGAACTCTTTGTTGATCATGTGGTCGAAAATTCTGATCAAGATACCGCAATTATGGTACTCTCTGACCAGATAGCGGATTACCAGAACTACTTTACCAGGCAGCCCATGATCACGGAATTCGAATATAAGGCACACCAGCGATGTGCTGAAAACGGAACAGTCAGTGGAGCAGATCTCAACGAGATCTGGACAAACCTATCTAAAGAGTACAGGAGTGAGTCCGTCGAATATTACATTGAAGATTCAGGTGTAGATTCAGCTGAATGGGCCTATATTAATCATATTTACCTGACAAACAATTACTATACCTTTAATTATGCAGTTTCAAAGGCAATAACACTTGCTCTCTTCAAACAGTACAAGGAAGATCCGGAAACCTTCAACAAAAATTACATCGCGTACCTCTCGGCAGGCTCGGCAATGCCGCCTGAAGAGAAGCTCAAAAAATATTTCGGGATCGAAATCAACAGGCAGCTTTTTGAAGATGCAATGGACGTTGTGGAGTTAAGGATTCAGGAGCTTAATGAACTGGAAAAAAGAACGAATACACCTGAGTTTGAATCTTCCGTAGAAAGCCTGAATGTTTACTCGGGGTCTTTCTGGGACAGTGAATACAAAAACAAATAAACTTGGATATTTCAGGTAAAACCTTTGAAGGTGCTTGAGGGCACTCAAGTGCCTTCGGCCTTCAACTTCTTTTCTTTTTACGGAGCAGGATTATCCAGTTATTAAGCTTATACTGTTCAGTGAGCTCCTTTTACCCGGCCATTGAATAAACATTTCTACCAGAAACGATACAATTACCTGCAACCGTGTTGCAGGAGACGAACAAATGTACTACTATATAATCGAATCCCCAATCTGTCCAATTCTTCTTGCAGGGGACGAAGAAGGGCTGAAACATCTGATCTTCATGAAAAGCGAGAGGAAAATGGAAATCCCTGAGGGCTGGGTAGAGAATAAAGAGTTTTTCAGCGAGGCTGTCAGGCAACTTGAAGCCTATTTTTCCGGGAAACTGAAATCCTTTGACCTTAAGCTGGCTCCCGAGGGAACGGAGTTTCAAAAGTCCGTCTGGAAAGCTTTATGCGAAATACCTTATGGGGAAACCCGCACTTATAAAGAGATCTCGATATCTATAGGAAAGCCCAGGGCTTATAGGGCTGTGGGGCTTGCAAATCACCGGAATCCGGTTGCAATAGTTATTCCCTGCCACAGGGTCATAGGGTCAGATGGAAAACTTACAGGTTATGCATCTGGCCTGGACGTAAAAGAATTTTTATTAAAGCTGGAAAAATAAGTGAGGACGGATAGTTAGAAACAACAATCTCAATAAGCCCCTGAGAAGCTTTTGATAAAAACCCTCTACCTGGAGGAGGAAAAATATGGACTTCAAAAATGAAACGGATATAAAAAATAAGATCGAAATAATCATCAAAACCATAGCTGCAAACCCAGGTACGGAAACTCGATATCGTGAACCTCTTGTAGGCTGCGCTTCAGCCAGCGATCCAATCTTTGATGAAATTAAGAAAATTATCGGCCCTCATCACCTGCACCCGAAAGAAATCTTTCCCGAAGCAAAAAGTGTATTGTCCTTTTTCCTGCCTTTTGAGAAAGAACTTGTAAAACTGAACTGGAAGTCCCAGGAACCTGTAAAAGAATGGACTCAAGCTAAAAGTGAGACTGACCAGCTAATCACGAAAATCACTGAAGCACTCAAAGCTGAGCTTGCAAAAGAAGGAATCTCCGCAGTTGTGCCTGAAATTACTTTTGATTATGAGAATAAAGGTTTCGATGTTGCCTGGTCCCATAAAAGTGCAGCCTACGCAGCTGGGCTTGGCACATTCGGAATCCACCACATGCTGATCACGAAGATTGGATGTGCAGGCCGCTTCGGAAGTCTTATAGTCTCGGCAGAAATCCCTCCCACTTCCCGCCCTGTTGAAGAATCCTGCCGCTATAAAAAAGGAGAGAAATGCCTTGTCTGTGTGGACAGGTGCCCGGCTGGGGCTCTTAATGCAGGAGGGCTTGATAAGGAAAAATGTTTCAGGCTGCTTCAGGAAAATGCAAAAGCTTTTCCCGAACTCAATCAGCCTGCTTGCGGAAAGTGTGCAACCGGACCCTGTGCTCTCAGGTCTCGCTGAATCCGGAAACTTCTTGTCTTTTTTCTCTATCAATTTCGCGGTTTCAATCATTTCTGTATCTTGAGAAGGCAGGGCCGGTATTGAGTTAGGTTGCTTATCTCACTGTCAAAGAAGTTGAACCATTCTCCGAGAGATTCTGCCTTACATTTATCCATAAATTTAGATTCCTGTAAGATGTGTCAATATCTCCTTCAAATTTATCCTTTTTATCGTTATTGTAAAGCAAAAATTGAAGGTTCATATTTGTTCCCTCAAAGGGAGGAGTTACGGTAACGGCTTTTTCCAGGGTCTCGTTGTCTTCTATGCATATATTTTCCCACTCCGCCGGCAAAGGCAGAAGTGTATCATTGAGCCTTACTTCCACTGTATAATTTGCGGGCCTCTGCTCGTGGTTTATAATTCCCACTATTACGGTACCGCTCTCCCCAAGTATGTATTCCGTAGGATAATTCTCAGCCGTACCTTCAGATCCCAGAATATAGAATTCAGTAAAGGGTTCCTGTAGAGATTCAGCAATTTTCAGCATCTCAGCTTTTTCAAGAGACCCGTAAAGGGTTATTTCCACTTCCCCAAGCTCCCATACCAGCATCTTCACGTTTCCTAACTCATTAAGGTATTTTCCTTCCTTTCCATTGATCATTACTTCTTGAGCTCCCTGCGTGGACGTATATCCCTCACCTTTATAGACGGTCTCCAATATACCGAACTCTTCGTTTCCTTTCAGGTAGGTAAGAGTTACAGTTTCGGAGCTTTGGCCTTCAGGAGCGATATTACTGTTATTATATATACTTGTGGAATTGAGCACATATCCTTCAGGGATATATTCAGGGGTAAGGATCTCAAAGCTAGCTTGCTGTCTTACTTCCTCAAGGCTCAAGTTTTCAGTAAGTTTTAATTCTTCTTCCAGATCTATAGTTTTTACCTCTGCACCTTCCGGAACCTTGAATTTAAATTCGGAGTCTGAAATGCCAGTATTTATTTTTAACTCGCGTATTTCTACTTCTGTTATCAGGTCTCCTTTATTGTCATACATACTGGTCCTGAGCGCCATCCAGGTCTCTTTGTCAACCCATATTTTTGTTCGGGAAGTTAGCTCAGATTCGTTCTCTTTGGTTTTTGGCCTGGCTTCAATGATGTATGCGCTTCTTCCGTCCACCTCTTCAATCCCAAGCACGGAAACCTCACTTTCGTTCATTAAATTTCCTATGACTTCGGCTAAATTTATTTCGTTTAAGAGTGGCTCATCAGGTAATTTCATTTTCGTGACCGTGTTTGTACCAGAGTCATAAGTCCATAGAAATTCCCCGTCCGATACAGATTCAATTTTATTGCCGTCCTCTAAAGCAAGTGTCTTTACTAAATTAGGTTTTTTATACATTATCTGAATTTCTTCTTCCTCTTTTTCTCCATCAAAGTTTGTCGTAACATGCATTATGCCAGAGTAGTCTTCAATGCTTTCTTCTTTTTCCTGCATTTTTGTTGCAATCTCTTCTGCACTCAGTTTTTCCTCGCATCCGGATGCAAGAAAAGCCAGACTTATAAGAATGAGTATGAACATTATTTTTTTGTACTTCATTTTCTACCTGCTTTTTCAGTTTTTTCCTAAACTTCTAATGTTAACCTGTACTTTCTCACATCTTAATATAATTTCCCAAACCTGCATAATATAAAATAGAACAAGACAGAGTGATACTTATGCCCTTAATTTCCCTGACTACTGATTTCGGAGACCTCTATCCTGCAGCCATGAAAGCCGTGATTCTGGGAATTGCCCCGGCAGTGCAGATTCTCGATATAACCCATTCCATCCGGCAGGCCGGAATTCGGGAAGGGGCTTTTGCTCTCTATTCCCTTGTCCGTTATTTCCCTCCGGGAACCGTACATATTGGTGTTGTTGACCCTGGAGTCGGAACTTCTCGTCGGGCTCTTGCCATAAAATCTGGCCCTGCAGGAAAAGAACAGTTTTTTGTCGGCCCTGACAACGGACTTCTTATCCCTGCAGCGCACCGCCTTGGGGAAATGGAAGTCTACGAAATCAAAAATACTGAACTTATGCTTAAATCAGGAATTTCTGCAACTTTCCATGGCAGGGACATCTTTGCACCTGCAGGAGCCCACCTCTCAAATGATACACCTATCGAGGCTGTCGGACCGAGAATCCTGGACTTTGTTGACCTTGACTTCGGAAACTTCGGAATCGATGGGCCTTTTCTTCTCGGGGAGGTTGTTTTTGCAGATAATTTCGGAAACGTAATCACCAACATCCCGGAAGATATAGTTTTTAAATTCTCTACCTTCGGCTCGCAGGTGGAAGTAAACGGCAGAAAGGTATCCTTTGCCCAAACTTACGGTTTTGTCGGACAGGGAGAACCTCTTGTCCTTATAGGCAGTCACGGGTTCCTGGAAATTGCAGTAAATAAAGGAAATGCTGCGCTTCAATTCGGACTGAAAAGCGGGGATCAGGTAGTAATAAAAATTATGTAAAAAGTCTGCACATCACGCCTGGAACATGTAGAAGTCTCCATGCTTCATTTCAGGCTGTGGATAACAATAATCCATGGGTCAGGCGGTATGCCGCAGACACCCTCGGGAAAATCAGTGATCAAAAAGCAATAGCCTCTCTTGTCAAAAACCTGAACTATAATGACCCTGAAGTAAGATGGGCTACAGCCGAAGCTTTAAGGATGCTGGATACTGAAAAATATAAAGGGAACTCAAGATAAAAGAGAACCCTTTATACCCTGGCTTCCCTGGTATGAAAACTGAGATACTTTTCGGGATTATCCTGGAATTTCTTCATGCACTCATAAGAGCAGAAGTAGTAAGTTATGCCTTTGTAATCACTCTTGTACGTAACATCCCTTCCTGTAATATCCGTATCGCATACAGGGTCAGCCCGTGTCCCACTCCCTTTCATTACCATAATTTTCCTCCAATAGTCTGATGATATCGTCTTAGTCCTGATGCAAGGTAAAAGTTCCAGTCCGCGAATTGAAAGGTTAGAGAACTGGAAAAGATATTTTAGTAGTCCTTTCAAAACCTAGAAAGCAGTAGCCTTCTCCCCACCCATAATTTCATTTTTACCGGTCGCTACAAAGTAAACTCAAATAATTAATTCTTATCATAATATTTAGTAATTTTTATATAATTCTTTTCAATAGAGTTTCCTTTACTCTTCCTGCTTCACTCTTTTTTTTGGATATTTTGCTAAGAAAACCGTATTCAACCATATACTTCTTGTAAAACTTTAATTTTAAAAAAGCTGTTTTCTGAAAACATTATGTAAAACCTATGATAGGTCTTCCAGTCTTCCTGCTTTCCACAAAC
>CAYSZA010000136.1:0-7782 GCA_964435275.1 uncultured Methanosarcinales archaeon
ACTAGGTAGTATCAAGATCGGATCATGGTTAGAATCATCTTGAATCTTTCCAGGGCACGGAGTGAGTGGGGTTCGCTGGCAGGCATTATGATCATATTCCCTTTCTCCAGAACATTTTTATTCCCTGAAATGGTGATTTCTGCCTTCCCGTCTATTACCTGGACCATAGCATCGAAAGGGGCAGTGTGTTCGCTCAGTCCTTCTCCGTTATCGAAAGCAAATAAGGTCACAGTTCCGGTATCCTTACGGATAATCTCTTTGCTTACAACGGCTCCTTCCTGATACTCAATCAAGTCTTCTGCCTTAAGTGTCCTGGCTTTTAGTCCTTCAGACATTGTTCCACCTGTTATCCTTGCTTTAAAATGCATATAATCTATCCAGGCACCTGATGAAATTCTTGCAGGGTGGAGTACAGGAATGAGTATAGGAGTTTTTAAATCCCGTAAGTTCAATTCCCACCTGCAGTCCCATGTTTCAGTTCAAAGGGTATATGTTCCACTTCCACACCCGCGTCCCTGAAAAACTCAAGAGAATCGGTGTCAGGATAGAGAGTTGCATATACGACTCTTTTGATGTTTGAGTTAATAATCATTTTCGTGCAAAGAATACAGGGCTGGTGTGTACAGTAGATAGTTGCTCCTGCTATGCTTACTCCATGGATTGCGGCCTGGATAATTGCGTTCTGCTCCGCATGCACTGCCCTGCACTTTTCGTGTCTGGTGCCTGAGGGGATTTTCTCCATGTCGCGGATACATCCTATTTCGAGGCAGTGCTCCATACCGCTGGGTGCCCCATTATATCCGGTTGAGAGAATGCGTTTATCCCGGACGATCACAGCCCCCACGTTGTTTCGGAGGCAGGTAGCCCGTTTGCCTACAACAAAGGCGATTTCGAGGAAGTACTCGTCAAGGGAAGGTCTTTCTGTCATTATTTTTAATGAACAGTAACTGGTATATATATCTGTGACGTTAGAACTTGTACCATTTTTAAGAGTTAATTTTAAGTGGAATGAATTAACCGTGTATAGAGAAGAATTGTTTTTCGAGGAAGAATTAATATAATCTATGAGAATACAAAATTAAAACAAATTAACTTATTAATAATATTAACTTATTTATATAATTAGAATCTTCAGAACATTCCCCCTACCTGAATCCGAATATCCAGGATAAGTTCAGGGTTATTAAACAAATCTGATTATAAATCTGATAATAAACCTGGTGTTCTGGATTATACATTCGGATTATACATCTGGATGTAAAGAGCTGTTCGGATAGGTTCAATAAAATAATAGATGCATGTATCCGGAGTATTAAATTATGGCAACAGGTTTGGCCGAAATTTTAGATAATTTCGTGAAAAGTCACGATGATCGCCAGTTGCTGGCATTCCCCCTAGTGATACTCGCAGTTTCTTTAGCAATACTGCTAGTTTCCTATATGAGCAGCGGGTCGCCGGTAAACCTGGGAATGGACTTCCAGGGCGGTACCCAGATTTCAATAGAAACAACTGACTCTCCTGCTGTACTTGAAAAAATGTATTCTTCTTATCCCATCATCGATGTCCGGCAGGCTGGAAGCAGGATTATCATGCAGTTCGGGGTCATGGACAATGAGCAGCAGAGTCAACTTGAAAAGGATGTTATGAGCCGATATTCCAATGTGCAGATCCAGCAGGTTGGTCCTACTTACGGTAAGGATCTGCAGGTGCAGGCTATGCAGGCACTTGTTATTTCTTTTATAGGGATGGCAATTGTAGTATTCCTGCTCTTCCGGACTTTTATACCCTCCTTTGCAGTGATACTTTCTGCCTTCTCAGATATTGTAATTGCAGCAGCTTTTATGAAGGTTGCAGGGATTGAACTTTCCCTGGGAACACTTGCGGCTCTGCTTATGCTTATAGGTTATTC
This sequence comes from uncultured Methanosarcinales archaeon, assembly GCA_964435275.1. Taxonomy (GTDB): domain Archaea; phylum Halobacteriota; class Methanosarcinia; order Methanosarcinales; family Methanosarcinaceae; genus Methanosarcina. The sequence goes on from CAYSZA010000136.1 coordinate 1,910, forward strand.
TGTAGACAGTGATATCCTGCTCACAAATAGAGTAATTAAACGCCGGGGTACGGTAGAAGAAAAAGTTTCCCGGGCTATGCACACAGGTATCACCATGACCACCACAACCCTTGCAGCGTTAGCGGTCATGTACATAGTTTCAACTTTCTCCTACCTTATCATGCCTTCATTCTCACAGATTACTCTGCTTTCTCAAATCTCAATCGTGTTGATTGCAGGACTTTTTGCAGATATGATGAATACCTGGCTCTTGAATACGGGAATTTTGCGCTGGTATGTGATGAAACCCGAATTCAGAGGGAGGTACAACAGATGAGCGACATAAAAAATCTTCTCAAAAATCCAAGAGTAATTGTCTTCCTTCTGGTCTTTCTTGGTTCCATAGTGGCTATCCACCCAGGTTATACCCCAGGAGAAGGGACAACTTCTAACCTTAACTTTGGGCTTGATCTAGAAGGTGGGTCATGGCTCCAGATAAAACTGGAGGGAGCACTTGCCCAGATAGATGCAGATTCCGGAAAGTTAGTCAGTGGAATTGTAGAGCCTATAATTGGAGCCCCTATTGAGATAACAAAAAATACTCTTGATGTCGGTGGTTCTGCTGATAAATCTGTCACCTTTACAACGTCTGCGGTTGTCAGTGCATCCCAGCTTGAGTATCTGGGCACTGTAAGTGTGGATAAGCTTAATGGGAACATAACTCAGGTAACTATCTCTGATACTGGTAAGGAGTCCCTCATACAGGCTTACCTCTCAAAAGCCCTTGATGCGGAAGTAGTCCCTATGAGTACTGAGAGTGGTGTTGCCTACGAAATCAGGACTGCAGTCAGTGAGGAACAGCTTCAGACTCTACTGGAGAAGGTTGGAGCTTCGATCCACAAGAACGAAGACGGGACTTCAACTTACAAAGAAGGAGTCAGCACTGAGACTAGAGACCTGACAAAGGATATCCTCAGTGACAAGCTGAACTCTCTTGGACTGAAAGATATTCCTGTCAGAACCGTAGGGGATGAATATATCCTTATTGATTTTGCAGGCATTGACCTGGCGACTGCCAAGGAGATAGCTGAAAAACCTGGGAAGTTTGAGATCAGGATTCAAACAACTGGAAATGAAACCGAACATGTCCTTTACGGTGACTCCATTGTAAGTGTAGGAATTCCAAGCTTCCATGACGAACAGTGGCATACTCCTTTTACTCTTGATGAAGAAGGGGCACGGACACTCCAGAAGGTTGCACTCGAAACCGGGGCAATTGACAATCCTGATTCACATTACCTAATAATGTATCTCGATGAAGTTGAGATCTATGGAGCTCCTTTAAGTCCGTCTGCAGCTGAAAAACTGCGAGAAGGTCCTATATATTCCTGGGAAGCTTCCACGGGCACCGATGAAGCTGCTAAAACCGAAGCTACAGCACTTCAGGTTCACCTTCGAGCAGGAGCTCTTCCTGTCAATGTAAAGCTTGTAGGTTCAGGACATGTGGATGCAGGCCTTGGATCTCAGTTCAAAACTCAAGCCCTGATTGCAGGCTTTATTTCCCTGATTGCGGTAGCAGCTGTGGTTTTCTTCAAGTACAGGAGACCAGAGATACTGGTACCTATGGTCGGGACTTCCACAAGTGAGGTCATTATGATTCTTGGAGTTGCTTCACTTATCGGCTGGCAGCTTGACTTGCCTGCAATTGCAGGTATTATCGCTTCCATAGGTACAGGTATTGACCACCTTGTGATTATTACGGATGAAGTCCTTTACGAGGGGAAACTTCCTCCAACGAGGGTTTTTGCTTCCAGAATAGGAAAAGCTTTCGTGATAATTTTAGGGGCAGCCTCCACAAACATTATTGCCCTGTCTCCCCTGGTCGTAATGGGTTTTGGCTCTTTGAAAGGCTTTGCAATTACCACTATCATCGGTGTCTTAATCGGCGTAATTATTGCAAGACCGGTCTACGGTGTAGTAATCAAGGAGCTTCTCCATGTAGATGAGAACGGAAACAGAAGTATAACCGAATAAGTATTGAGGGAAAAAATAAAGTCCCTGAAATTAATATTCAAAAACTAAAAGACAAGGTTAAGGTATGCGGGATCTCTGGACTTTGAAATACAGGGCAGGTACCCTGAAGGAAATGCTTGGAAACGAACATACTGTAGCCACGCTTTCCGAACTTGCACAGTCAGGGACCCTGCCCCACCTCATTTTGTATGGCCCTGAAAATTCCGGAAAAACGACAGCTTCTCTGGCTCTTGCCAGGCAACTTTATGGGAGTACCTGGAAAAACAATTTCGCATACTTCAATGCTTCGGATTTTTTTGACCAGGGAAAGCGTTATCTTGTCCGAGATAAGCGTTTCGTGCGTTTTCTGGGTACGGATGACCCAAAGAAAATCTATAAAAGTGTAATTGGTATTTTTAAGGAAATTATTAATGAGTATGCCGGAATGGCTTCAATTGATGCCGATTACAAGCTGATCTACATTGACAACGCCGAGTCCCTGAATCCAGACGCACAACATGCTCTCAGGCGAATTATGGAAAAGTACAGTGCAACATGCAGGTTTATTCTTTCCACTACCAAACCTTCAAAACTCATCGCTCCTCTGCGCTCAAGAGGTCTACAAATTTTTTTCGCATATGTTCCTGATCCTATTCTAAGAGCCCATCTTGAGAAGATTGCCAGTGCTGAAAAATTGCAGTTCTCGGAAGGCGTGTTTGATTCCATCCTTTATTCTGCAAAGGGAAATGTTGCAAAAGCGGTACAGACTCTGCAGCTGGTTTCCTTGCTTGCGCAGGGTGCGGTCATTACTGAAGAGATGGTATATGAAGCTACTCTGAAAGGCAGGAACGAAAATATCGACAATTTGCTTTCTGCAGCTCTTGAGGGAGATTTTGTCAGAGGGCGACAGCTTATAGACGAGATGATAGTCGAAAAAGGGCTGTCAGGTACAGAAATTCTTGAAGGACTCTCCGAGGCTCTTGCAGATTCGGGGGAAACTGATGCAGATGTTGCTCGGCTTGCCGTGAAAATTTCTGAAACCGATGCTCACCTTAAGGATGCCGCCAACGACAGGATCCAGCTCGAAAGATTGATTTCTATTTTCTCTTAATTTTTCAGACTACGAGTTCTCTTTAAGCTACTTCCCCATACCCTTTTCAAAATGTCATATATATATGCTTCTATGAAGCTTTCTCAGGAAATAAAAAAATATATATATTAAAATCTTTTATTCGAAAATAGCGTAGTAAAATATATATACAATTAGCTTTTATCTTTTATTGTAGATAGGCCAGGAACTCAGGTTTCTCAGGAGTTAAGGGGCTCCATTATACTTTTTAAAGGAGGTACAGGCCTGGATTCAGGACATCAACAACGATGTACTGTACTTCCTGAAGATGGTTCAGAGCCCGTACTCCTTAGCAAAACTAGATTTGGGCCTTTCCTAAAAATCCACAAATACCTCCATTACTCCCTGAATAACTCCCTCTTTTCAGGGAGCCCGTTTTATATGGCAGAACAGGACCTGACATGTGATTGAAAAAGACAGTATTCTGCCTTAATTTAAAAAAGACTGTCTGCCTGAACTTCCCTTTCAGGCAGACATTCAATTAACCATTTTTAATCTTCAATATTTATAGTGCTTTACCGAGTGATAGAGAATCACAATAAAGAAAGCGACTATCACCAGCAAGAAGCTGAAAAAACCGACCGGGTCCCAGAGAAAGCCTATCCCTGCCCCTCCTTCTTCCCAGGAAACCAGCACAGCTCCCTGGAGCACTGTAGGAATAACCACACAGGCGAAGGCCAGCACGAAGATAAACACAATATCAAAGACCTCTGTAATAATGCTTTTTTCTGCCATTGATCCTCAGCCTCCTCAATCGTAGTATTTGAACTCGAACATATGGTTCCTTATCGACTGACGCACGCTCAGGCAGCCAATAGTCTCGATTACAACCATCAGGCCTACGAAAATCACATACAGATAGAAGAAGTCTCTGGCAATCTCCCAGGTTTCGGCAAGCACCTTATAAAGGACAAATCCTTCTACGCCTACAAGCAGGAGAAGCATACCTATAATTAAGCCTGTATCCCCATTGAGCTTGCTGTGATACTTACTTTCCATTGCCTGGTTATTCGTCTCCAACGCCTATTACCTCCTTTCCTCCTCTTGTATTTTCCGAACTCCTGGGCAGGGGCCATCCCATTTCAGCCCAGTTGTTTTCTATGGTTGAACTCCTGTGCCTGTGGCTGAAATAGAAATATGCAATTCCATAGAATACAAAAGCGAAGATCAGGTTATACTTGTAGCCCCAGAACAGCGTTGAGAGAATTGCAATGGCGATTGCGATTGCAAAGTAAGCGATATACGGCTGGAGAGGGCCCACAAAAGGCCTGACCTTGCTTGTAGTTTCAGGGAAGAGATTCCTGAAGCGGATCAGAGAGAATGGGATCAGCACGTAGCAGAGCAGTCCCGAGACAATTGAAAAGGTAATAACCTGATCCAGGAAACCGCTAAAAGCAAAACCTATTGCCACAGGCATGGTGAAAATAACAGCCCGGTATGGAGTGTTATACTCTGGGTGTACTGCCGAGAACCAGGAAGATACATATTTGTCCCTTGAGAGGGCGAACCAGGAGCGTGAGGAATCACAAACGCAGCCATTTGCACTGGCAACACAGGTCAGAAATGTTCCAAGTCCGAGCAAAGCAATAAATATAAACACTCCGCTGTTCTGAGCCGCTTCAAAAAGCGGATACACGGAAACGCCCAGCAGGTCTGCAGGAATCAGCACTGAACATAGGTAAAGAGTCATTGCCGCTCCTATTAGCAGGGTTATCATGCCTGCCTGCTGCCCGAGAGGCACGGCCCTTGACGGATGCTTGCACTCCTCAGCACACATTGCCGCTCCTTCTATTCCAAGATAGAACCAGGGCCCGAATTGCAAGGCTGCAAAGAGACCTATCATTCCGTTCGGAAGGGCACCCTGGAAAAGATATTCAGGATGGATGTTAACTGTTCCGAAGGCAGTTGCGAAGAAAAAGACCACTATTGCAATGAAAGCTATCATGGTCAGGAAAAAGTTCAGAGTTAAAGCCGCGACAACGCCCCGGTAGTTAATAAAGGTCAAAAGTGCAATAACAAGCAGTGTAACAGGAAAAACCTGCAATTCCGGAAAGATGCTCTGTGCAATAAACGCAACAACTATAGCATCTGCCGCTTCAAGGGCTATATACTCCATATATACCGCAAGTCCTACGCTGGCAGCCGCCCCGGGTCCGATAAACAATCTTGCCCAGTCGTAGGGTCCTCCTGCAAGTTTGGTTGACGACCCGAGTTCACTGGCGCAAAGAGAAATCATAACATACATGGTTCCTGCTACCAGCATGGCAAGCATTGAACCCAGAACTCCTCCTTTTGCAACGGTAAAGTTCCAGCCCATGTACTCTCCGACCAGCACAATACCGACTCCGAGGGCCCATACGTGGAAAGGCCGCAGAGTTTTCACCAGGCTGGCAGATTCGTGTTCAGACATGCCGCTCAGCCCCTTCTCTTTGAAACCTTACTGGCGTCCAGTAAGACCCAGCCCATTAATCCGAAAGCAAGGAGATATATGAGTCCGTTTATTACAGTCCAGATATCCATTTTGATATCCCCCTTTAACATCAAATAATTACATACGTTCCACTATATGTGAAAAATTTCCAAATAAAGCGGAAAGTGTCTTTATAATAGTTTCGCCTGAGTTGTAAAAAATTAGCCAGCAAAATGTTTGCTGGCCCTGGCTCTTTCAGTATAAACTTCGGGTGAAACTTTCGATTCAGAATACAAGTCCGAGTTCTTCGAGCTTCTTTCTTGCTCCGTCGTAGACCTGCAT
>CAYSZA010000137.1:0-7764 GCA_964435275.1 uncultured Methanosarcinales archaeon
TGCAATTAAATATATAATTTGTGGAAGAAGAAAATCAAATAGATAATATTATGCAAGCAGGCAATTCAATCTGTGTCTTTATAATCATTTTACTCGTATTCAGGAGTTTCATAAGGCTTTTATACTGAGCCGATTACGATTGTTTCAGTATTCCCTTGAGATCTGATTGCCTCAGTATTCACTGGAAATTTTTGCTCATCTTTCCAGAGCAGGTTCTTCAAGCTGTTTACTCCGGAAATAGTAGTAAATCTTCTAAAAGACGTGGCAATTCTTCTGGTTCCACCTTGAGAACCACTTCGAAACGTAAACGACTTCGTTAACGGTATATAAGAGTATACGTAACTGACGGATATATAAATGAAAGTATATGTAATTGACGGAATATAAAAATGAACGTTCTGAAAAGATAGCAGACCCTTGCGAAAACCTCAAAACAAAAGTAGAAGAAGAAGGAAAAATAAAGGTATAGGAGAACGAATAATAGCTTACTCCATACTGCTCAAACCTTTATTTCTTCTTAGACCTTTATCTCTTCTCCTTTTAATACAGCTTCTTCACTTACTCTTACTTCTTTTGTCGTGCCTCCGTAACTCAACACATAAGGGCCTGCGGGTGCAGTATCGAACTGTGTCTCTCCTGCAATCGGACCTTCTGTTGAATAAGGCACTGTAAACTCGTACCTTCCCTGAGAATCCACAGTAGTTGACTGCGAATAGTCAAAGGTTCTTCCCTGATTCGTAAGGATCGTCGTGCTGATCTTAACGGTTTCATTGGGGGAAGCCATTCCGGTTATATTTGCACCTTTGACGTACTCGAAGATTTTGACATAACCGGTATATATTTCAGGGAGTTGGCCCCCATGGAGGAAATTATAGACCTGTTTATACCCTACTTCATCGGATTGGTAGGCCTCAGTCTCATGAACCATCCTATACTGTTTCAAGCCGTTTGTATCAAAAATATGCAACCTTGCCTCCATGGAATTAAAATATCGGGTTGAAGGTATGCTCTGATAGCTGCTACCTGTCCAATAAGCTTGGTAGTACCCTTCAGTGTCAAGAGTCCACTGAGTTATTGAATCAAAAATCCCTGTAGCCATTACGACGTCAGACATTATGTATCGTGCGCCTGCTTTGTCAGGTCTAGGATCTATAGCTTCGAGCACTGCACTTGCTTCTTCTTCGGATTGGGCTGTAAGAAAGGTTGTAGCACCTGGCCGGTTTTCTTCTTTAATGCTTGCGCTACGACCTCCTATTCCTGCCTGGAACGGGTTCGCATTTGGCATCCTGTGCCCTATTGTCTCTATGTAGTGGCCGTAGTCCCACCAGGACATAACACCATATGCCTTATCTGGATACTGGAACATCTCTCCGTTTTTCGGGGCTTCATAAATGGCATTGTAGTTCATTCCGGGGTCCGGGGTGTTTGAGCGAAGCCATGTACAAGCTTCCTCCCAGGGCTGGATGGGCTGACCGTATACCATTTTTGTATATGGCATTGCAGATCCATATACTGGATAAATGAGAAATACCACTATAATTAGGACTGCAAAAACCTGCTCTACTTTGACGAATCTCAATGCCTTTGGGATATCTGCAGGTGATTTTACATTACTCTTGAACTTCTGATCAAGTTCACTCCATTTCACTTTTTCAAGTAGCAGGCCTCCGATATATGCACTCAGGACTGAAACGTTTATTGAATAGTAATATGCAAAACGGTTCTGGCCGTAAATGGCAAGGAGGATTAGAAAACTCCAGACAAGAACCAGCACTTCCTGAGGTTTTGGTCTTCTGAACAGGTTTACAGCCAGAATAAGCATCCCTAGCAGAGAAGCGAAGAATCCTGATACAGTGAAATTTCCAAGAGCTTTCGATAAGGTAAAGGCGCCATGTGAGTAGAATATAGAAGAAGCTTCCTCTATTGTGGAAGGTCCTCCCTTTTGAATTCCAAAAACAGTATTTGGTGCACTTATGATAAGAGAATATAGGGAAGGGGATGCTATTTTAATAGCAATAAGCCCGAGAATGCCAGCTCCGAGGATAATAAGAGGGTAGTAATAAGCTTTCATTTCCTTTCTTTTGAATTCCCTTTCAATGAAACTCAAAGCTGCAAAGCCTGCCATTGCCCCAAGAGAAGTAATAACATGGAACCAGGAGTAATAATACAGCGAAAAACCCATATCAGGATGGACAAAGGGAAGGATAAGTATTGCGCTTACTAAACAGGTGACCACACCTGTAAACCCGAGGTAATCGCTCGATTCGTTCCGGAAGTTGTCTAAAATATACTGGAATATGGCGTAAACAAGAACTATAAATAAGAAAAGCGAGCCTCCTGGCCAGCAAAGCTGGTAGGCTGAATACATGACACCAGCCAGAACCGAGTATAGAAAAGGTTCTTTCAGGACACTGAAGTTTTTATTGAAAACATCTTCAAAACGCAGTTTCTTTTCCTTTGCAGAGATAAGTGCAAGCATGAAAAACATCATGAAGAAAGTACTGAATAGCGACTCGGCAACGTGATGGTCTGTAAAACCAATCATTGAACGGGATAAAAACTGTCCTGGAGCGAACGTAATCAGGATTGCAGCCAGAATCCCTGTCTTATGCCCTCCAAGGTACTTTCCTATATAATAAACCGGAATGACAGTAAGAGCCCCAAGCACGGCAGGGAAATACGCACCTATGGTGTTAACCAGTTGAGAGCTGGGGTGGCCCATCCCAAGAATCAGTGAGGTAATGGCCATCATCTGATCAAACAATGGACCGAAATGGATGTAACTCCCGGTAGGATAATTGGTCATGGGATTGAAAAACATCCTGTGGGGGTAATTTTCAAGCAGGACGTTTAAGGTACGCATATGGTACCAGGCGTCATTGGTTGTGAACTTCACAATCCCGCCAGGCAAAAGCACATTATCTGAAGGAAGTATTCTGATCCATAGAGACACAAAACCGATTATCGCAACTGCCACAGTATAAGGCCAGCTGGATTTCATTTTATCCTTTAATGACGATGCAGGACGATCCTGAGGGTTCATAGTAACCTCTTTATAATGTAAACTTTACAAATTAACATAGAATTACGAAAAAGAAAATTAAATAGATTGTATTAATTCTATGTAACAGTTTATAATTCTATCCCATTTCTGATCTGGAGCTTCGTAATGCCTTCTCTCTCCCAACCGGCTTAAAATGGCTTTTTTGATAGAATCTACATCTCCTGGAGGGACAAAAGAAGTCCCTTCATACTTGGCCATTGACTCTTTCAAGCCGCCTACCTCGGAAACAACAACAGGCTTTCCAAAAGACATGGCAATATGGGCAATTCCGCTCTGAGAAGCCCTCAGGTAAGGCAGAACAACGACATCTGCAGCGCTGAAATACAGGTTTACTTTTTCGTCAGGAACATACTCGTCTACCAGGGTAATCTTGTCATGAAAAGGAGAAGCTTTGATCTGGTCAAGTAATTCCTTGCGATCTTCCCAGATTTCTCCGACAATCAATAACCGGCTTTTTTTGAGAATATCGGAAGGCAATTGTTCAAAGGCGCTGATAAGGTAGGGAGTTCCTTTATACTTTCGAATTAAGCCGAAAGAAAGTATGACGAAATCATCGTTTATCGAGAGACTTTTTCTTGCTTCTTTTATGTCAAGCAACTCTCCGTACTGGTCGTAAAGTCCATGCGGAATCACATGGATTTTTTCAGGGGGAATAGTGTATCTTTTTGCAACAAGCTCTTTATCGGATTCGGAATGAGTAATATATGCATCAAGGTTTTTGCGAAGCAATTTTCCTGTTACTTTCGAGTATAAGCGGATAGGAAGTATTGACTCTTCAAATGGGTCCACTACTTCGTGAAATTCTATAATTATTTTTGGCTTGTGCAGCAAACCTGCAAACATCTTGAGTAGAAGCTGCATATGTGCAACCGAAGAAGTCCACCACTGTAAAACTATGATATCCGGTTTTTGCGTTTTAAGAAAACGGTATGCTTGAATCCAGGTAAGTGGATTGTTATAGTCCATGCCGTCAAAAACAGGAATTCCTGATGAGAAATTCAGGTCGGAAATATTTTTTCCGACGTGGGACTTTCCAGGAAAAAGAAAAGTTGGAAGCAACTGCCGAAAACAGACCACTGAGACATTTTTTTCCACAGACATGGAATTTGCCAGACGGATTGTGTAATAACTGATGCCACTTAGAAAACGCTTCGAAGGTCCCACTATGCAAATGCTTCTGTTAGATGTCATTTGCCTAAACTATCACATTATCTTTATATTAAGCTAATGCATTACTCCGTATAGGTTCCAGTGTAAAAGAGGTTTAGCCTTGAAAATAGCCCAGATCTGTCCCCGTTACTTCCCTGAGATAGGGGGAGTGGAAACTCATGTCAGAGAAATCAGTGAAAGGCTGGTTAAAGCGGGGCATGATGTCGAAGTCATAACAACCGATCCTACGGGAAAACTTAAAAAAACAGAGATGATAAATGGGGTAAAGGTTACCAGGCTCAGATCTTTTGCTCCTGGGAATGCTTATTATTTTGCTCCTCAAATCTACACCTATCTCAAGAAACACGCTTATGATGTAATTCATGCGCATAGCTATCATGCTTTTCCTGCATTCTTCGCAGTCCTTGGCAGGCACGGCGGGAATTTCGTATTTACCCCTCATTATCATCGGCACGGCCATACCCCGTTCAGGAATCTACTGCATGGACCGTACAGGCTTCTCGGGAAGTTGATTTTCTCCAGAGCGGATTCCGTAATATGTGTATCCGAGTACGAAAAGAGACTTGTGGAATCGGATTTTAAAGTTGCCGCAAAAACCGTAAAAATCCCTAATGGAATAAACCTCAAAGAGTTCGAAAATCTGAAGCCGGCCGGGAAAAGTTCAAAAAGAAAGCCCGGGAAAGAGAAAATTCTTCTCTATGTGGGCCGGCTGGAAGAATACAAAGGGGTACAGTATATTATTCAGAGTTTGCCTGAACTGCAGGATTTTCGTTTAAGAATTGTCGGGAAAGGGCCATATGAAGCTGAACTTCGTAATATGGCGAAAAATTTAGGGGTAGAGGGAAGGGTTGAATGGCTAAAAGAGCTTTCAAGAAAAGCGTTACTTGAGTGCTATGCCGATGCGGATATATTTTTAATGCTTTCAACCTATGAAGCGTATGGGATAACGGTTGCGGAGGCACTGGCTGCAGGAACCCAGTGCATAGTGGCAAAAGGAAGCGCACTTGAGGAGTTTGTGGACGGAAGAAACTGTATTGGGATTGAGAACCCGATCTCAAAGGAAAAAGTAGCCAGAGCACTGAAGAAAATTGAGAAAATGGAAAGAAAAGAAAACTCTGGAACAGACAAAAATATAATGGATTGGAACGAAGTCTCAGCCAGAATTGAGAAGCAATACATACAGGGCAAAGAATAGATTATTCAAGGGTAAAAATAATAAATTGCTTTTTAAGATAAGAGATTTCGTTAAACCACTCTGGGTTTCTGGGGATTGAGATATGGAAATTGATTATATAAATGGCATGAAGACAGACGAAATATTCGGGATGTCAAAGTACCAAAGTGAAATCCACAGCAGGTTAGATAATATCAAATTAAATCGAATAGAATATCCTGATGTATCAAAAGTCAGCGGAATTAACAAGATTGTCGAGTGTTTTGTATATCCGTTGATTGTAAAAAAGAGAGTAATCAAGAACAACATTAAACATATTACCCGCCAGGATCTGGCATTTCTTCTGGAATTAACGGATTTAAAAAAAACCATTGTTACCTGCCATGATATCATACCTATAGCATATTATAATACCCGAAACCCACTCTGGAAACTTAATGCAAAAGGATTGAGAAAAGCAGAAAAAATAATTACGATATCTGAATTCTCTAAGCAGGATATTAGTAAATACATAAAATATCCGGAAGAAAAGATAGAGATCATACCCCCTGCTGTAGACCACCGTTTGTACTATCAAAACCGAAGCCGAGCAGCTTTGGAAAAGTACGGGATAGGAGAAACTGAGAAAGTAATCATGTACGTGGGGGCTGAAGAACCGAGAAAAAACTTACAATTTCTGATAAATTCATTTAGCAAACTAAAAAATAGGATTTCGCAGGTAAAATTGTTAAAGGTAGGGACGCCAAATTATATAGGAGTGCGAGAAAAACTCCTTAAACAAATAGAATACCTGAATTTGCAGAAAGATATCATTTTTACGGGATACGTGTCAGAGAGAGAACTGGCAGAACTGTATAATGCTGTAGATTTATTTGTATTTCCGTCTTTGTATGAGGGGTTCGGGATGCCTCCCCTGGAAGCGATGGCTTGCGGGACACCTGTTATAACCTCAAACAGCTCGTCTTTACCGGAAGTTGTAGGAGATGCTGCAATTCAGGCAGACCCTTATGACGTAAATAAATTCGCTGAAGAAATATATGATTTATTAACTGATGATGGACTCAGAGAAGAAATAATCGGGAAGGGACTTAAAAGGTCTAAAAAATTTAGCTGGGATAACTCTGCAGAAAAGACCTTAAAGGTATATAAAGAGCTATAAATGCAATTCTACAAAGTCTTCTTTTAATGAAAATAGACCGAACAGTTGGCTTTCCAATACAGCTACCTGAAAAAAACCAATTCTGGCTACTGGCTCTAAATTCTGGACATTCTCTTTGATATTTTACTGTAAATCTTTCAGTAAATTATTCCCACGCTGCCGGTGTTACTGTTAATACATCTGGAAAAACTGAAAGCTTAATAATAAAAACAGTATACAATACGGTAACGAGGCAACGTGATTAGCAAAATATAAAAAATGTATATAAAAACCGATTTTGATTATTAAAGATATTGACAGCGGATCTACGGAAATGAACTGATATCCTAAATAATAGAAATTAAAAGAAGACCGTAGGTTTAGCCCAAAAAATTGGTGAACGATTTATGAGCAAAAGACCACTAGTATCAATAATTTTACCTACATTTAATAGAGCATCTATTCTTGGAGCCTGTATCGAATCCATCTTAAACCAGTCTTATACCAGTTGGGAGCTTTTGATTTCGGATGATTGTTCGACTGATAATACAGTAGAAGTCATAAAAAATTATGTGATCCGCGATTCCAGGATAACCGGTACGACACATGAACACAATCTAGGTCTCCCGCGCAATAGGAATACAGCTCTCTTTGCAGCTAAGGGTCAACTGGTATTTTTCATTGAAGACGATTTGGTGCTGCATCAAGACTGTTTAGAGAAACTTGTCAGCACTTACAATTCATTTGATATGCGCAATATTGTTATCGTTCCGAGACTGATAGAAAATACAGACCCAGATCAAGAAGCTGTTAGGCGCAATGTACCTTTTTATATAAATAGAATTACTGGAGAAATTTTTAATAATTATGGGCAGGATTTTGGAAATGTTTTAGAAGTAGAGATGGGGCATGCCTGCTGTTTGTACCCAGGAGATCAATTACGGGCTATAGGTGGGTATGAAGAAAAAGCCTATAAGGGCACTTATTGCCGTGAAGAAAGCGACCTTAATATCAGACTTATTAATGAGGGATTTAAATTTTATTTCCAGCCAGCTGCGGTAGCAGATCACAACAGAGTCAGTACAGGTGGTTGCAGGCTGTTATCCGGGCGTTTGAGGCAGACCTACTATTATGCTAGAAACCACGTCGTCTTTTTACTGAGGAATTTCGGAATTAGATCGGCGTATATGGTGCCGTGCTTCCTGATAGTATTGAGTC
>CAYSZA010000138.1:0-7752 GCA_964435275.1 uncultured Methanosarcinales archaeon
AAAGAAAAGAACAAAGAAAAGCCTATTGTAGTTGTAAATACACTGAAGCTTGGCCTGCATGCAGATTGTGAACTCTTAAGGTCTGAGATCTACCAAAATATTAAGAAAATGGCAGCTTTTTCACATGGCATTCTTATTTTCTATGGAAATTGTGGGCACTCTCTGAGGAACACGGAAGCGGATTTTAAAGATCTTCATTGCTCTCTTTACTTTCTCAAAGATGAAAAAGGAGAGATTGTGGATGACTGTATCAGCGTAGCTCTTGGGGGCAACAATAATTATGCTGAAGTTATGCAGAGTGGGAATGGTACAGGTATGATATATCTGACTCCTATGTGGGCTTCCAGTTGGAAAGAAATGAGAATGGAATCTACTGACACTTCTGACTTTAATGAACGTTTTTTGAAAAAGCATTATAGAAAGGTTGTCAAAATCAGTAATGAGATTTCTATAGGAAGTGAATTCGATAAAAATGTCTTAAATTATGCCCGGACTTTTGATATGAGTATTGCCGAAATGGAAGGCAGTATGGAAATAGCAAGTAAGTCCTATCTGAATGCCAAAAAAGATGTCTGCAAAAAAGCAGTACCAGATTAAAAAACAGTTGAGCAGGTACGCTGAAACTAATAAGAAGGAAAAAACAAGATAACGAAGGCAAATTTTCTTTTTTTCAGGTCTTTTTGTAAAGCCCCAGTGTACTCAGAGTCAGTGCAGTAGCATTTATGTCGTCGTCCTTATTTCCCCAGGCGCCGTTTTCGTGGGCATTTTCAAGAAGCCAGTGGATTGAGGGTTCAAGTTCCTTTTTAAAGCCTGCAAAAATCAGGGCCTGGATTGCCAGGTTGCTTGTGGAGATATGTTTCCAGCCCCCATCCGATTCTCTTTCCGAAAGAATCCATTCGGCTCTTTCCCGGATAAAAGCCTCAAAAACTCCGCTTTTTGCCAGATTATCCTGTTTTTTGAGGGCTGTAATAATAAGTGACGTGGTGCCTACCTGTTCCCAGGCAGGGCAATAATGTTCGTACAGCCATATGCACCCGTTTTTATCCTGAGTTCCCATATCTGCAAGAGCTGCAAGGGCATAGGCTGTATCATAAACGTCCCTGTTCCAGGAATTTTTGCTTTTTCTGGCAAGCAACCATCTTGCCGAGGCCATGAGTACAATACCTTCTGTTGAAAGGGCTGAGCAGGCCCTTGCAGTATCCCTGATTGAAGAGTTCCAGGAACCATCGTTTTCCTGTTTAAGAATCAGGCGGGTTATATAAGGATTCGGGAGTGCCCAGAGGGCATGTGCGGATAACGTGCTTGAAAGTTCCTTTACGGACTGAATTTTCTGGGCAGAAAGCCATTTAAAGCCTTTTTTCACAATATCGCGTTCCAGGTTGTTTAACATTTTACCGTGCTTTTCAGATTCCATATATTAAAACCTGACCGAACACCTTACTGAAAGGCTTATACTCTTCTGTAATTGTTTTTCCATAATCGGGCTCGTTTCTCCTTTACTTTTTCTCTGACAGGTTATCTTAGAGAAGGTCTTTTTGCCAGTTCCTGGTCAACTGAGGGAACTACATATTCGTTTTTATCGATGCCCCTCAGTTTGGCAATAATTTCTTTGTCATTTTCTTCCTCTTCTACTTGCTCATCAACATACCACTGCAGGAAAGAAGCTGTAGTCTCATCTTTCTCAGCATTGGCAAGCTCTACCAGTTCATTAATTGAACGGGTAATGAATTGCTCATGCTCCAGAGTCTGCCGGAACATTTCCACAGCTGTCCCGAATTCCATAGGCGGCTCTTTGATTTCCTTCAGCTTCACCCTTCCATCCTGGTCATTTATGTAATCAAAGAGCTTCATTGCATGCATATTTTCTTCCTCTGACTGGACTCTAAACCAGTGAGCAAAACCCGGAAGCCCTGCTGATGAACTGTAAGCTGACATAGCAAGGTAGAGATAAGACGAGTATACTTCCTTATTGATCTGCTCATTCAGAGCTTCCTGTATCTTCTCGTTCAGCATTGATTTCCCCCTTCGCGTTCTTAAATTCGCACTCTGACAATTACATTCTGACAATTACATTCTGATACTCTTTTCAATATCCTGGGTACACTCATACGCATTCCTTTTTGGTCAACCCTTTTTCCCAAAAAGCTTTCATGGCACATAACCCTGTTTTTTGGTCGCTTTTTTTCAAAAAGGTTGTTTTCGAAAATGTTGTCTCAGGGACAGGATGCATGCACAACCAGTACCTCAGCTTTTGCACGCCTCACAACCTTCTTCTTAATTCCCCCAAGCAGGAACTTGTCAACTCCGGCTTTTCCCTGTGTTCCCATAACAGTGATATCGATATCATTCTGTTCTGGAAAATTCAAAATTTCCTGAGAAGGATCTTCTGTAGAATAACGGGATTTACAGGAACTCCAGCCTCTTTTCCCATTTCCTCGATCTCAGTAACGGCTTCACTTCCCCTTCTTTTTCTATTTCCCAGTCGCAACTCTCGGGCATGATAGGAGAACAGCAGGAAATGCTGGCAACATATACTGCATAGATCCCAGCCCATGTACCTTTTGCAATTTCAAGCCCTGAACAGCTGCGTTCTCTGCGTTTTCCGAACCGTCAACTGCGAGCAAGATTTTTCTGTAAGGCCTTCGTTTCATAAGGTATCCTCCTGATCCAGTTTTCTTAATTTCGAATTCTGGCTTTTCACTCTCCCTCACCGGATGCGGCATGGGTCTAAACTTTTGCATTCCTCTGACTACGACTGAAAAACTTGGGAAACTTAAAGATCTCGCGTACGACAAGTACCGGAATTTTTGAATTCCTTAAGATTTTTCCGGATATGCTTCCAAGCAAAAAACTCTGAATTCCGCTTTTTCCAATAGAACCCACAACAATCATGTCTACTCTCTGCATCTCTGCAAAATCTAAAATTTCTTTAGCCGGATTTCCTTTAAGAAGTATGGGTGCGGCTTCTATTCCGGCAGCTTCTGCATTTTCCTCCACATAAGATGTTGCTTTACGACCAATTTTCTCAAATTCCTTGTACATTTCTGTTGTCCACGCTTCATCCATCAGAATTGAGTCAAAAGAAGTTATATCGATGACATATACTGCATAAACCTTTGCTCCAATCCACCCCGCAATTTCTATCCCGTAATCCGCTGCATTTTCAGCAGCTACCGAGCCGTCAGTGGCGATCAGAATTTGTTTGTATGTTTTTTCTTCTTCTCGTTCCCTGACAACCAGGACAGGAACTTTTGCATGCCTTACAACTTTTTCGGATACGCTTCCAAGCACAACACGCTTAATTCCGCTTTTTCCCAGCGACCCTACAACAATCATGTCAACGTCCTGTCCTTCTGCAAAATCCACAATTTCTTCAGCCGGATTTCCTTTGAGAACTATGGACTCAGCTTCAAGTCCGGCAGTTTTTGCTTTTTCCTCAACATAAGAGGTCGCTTCACGCCCAATTTCCTCAAACTGCCCGATCTTTTTTGACCATTTTTCGTCATTTGGAGCTGAATCATAAGAAGCTGTATTGATGACATATACAACATAGACCTTTGCCCCACAAGATCTCAAAATTTCTATTCCGAAATCTGCTGCTTCATTTGCAGTCTCTGAACCGTCCGTAGCTATCAGAATTTTTCTATGCGGTTTAAATTTAAGTTCACTGCTATCCTCCACACTAACCCCCCTCTGTTGTGGATTTATTATTGGGTCGATACCAGAATTTATCTTATTGTCAACCAATTTAGATTTTTTACAACTGCCTTCTTAATCAGAGGTTCAACTGTTTACCAAAAAGATAAGATTTAAAAAATAAATTTTGAATTTGTGGGTTTGTTTATCCCTGCTCTGAATTTCCGACGTCGAAAAACTCACGATTAAACAGCGGTCTGGTTGTTGGCATGCTCACTACAAATATTCAGAATTTTCATCTTTTTCACTGTCTCTTCCAGTGCACGACAAGAACCGGAACTTTTGAATTCCTTACAACCTTTTCGGATACGCTTCCAAAAAGAAAGCGTTCAACATCGTTTTTTTCCGAGCTAGCACCCAACAGTCATGTCAATAGTTTGCTTTTCTGCAAAATCGAGGATTTTTTCAGCCGGAATCCTTAAAGGATTACGAACTCTACTTCAACTTCTGCTGCTTTAGCATCCTCTTCAACTGTGGCAATTATCTCAAGTCCGAAGGTCTTGAACTGTTCTTCTATTAACCTAGTCTCCCCATTTAACCCATTTTAAGCTAATCTTTAATTTTATGAGTTTATTCTAGAAAACAGCTTGTGTCATTTACCTACTCAGGACTGGTCATTCTTGTATCAATTTTTTCTCACTTTTATGCCGTTCTCGAACTACCAGGACCGGGACTTTTGCGTGTCTTATGATTTTTTCAGATACGCTTCCAACTAAAACGCGCTCATATCCGCTTTTTCCAAGCGACCCTACTATAATCATATCGATATTATTGTCTTCTGCGAAGTTCAAAATCTTTTCAGCCGGATGTCCTTTAAGTACCCTGGATTCAACTTCTGCTCCGGCATCTTTTCCAATCCTCTCTACATAAGAGGTCGCTTCATGCCCTGCTCTCTCAAATTCGTCAAGAGTCTCCTTTGACCAGATCTTATCCAGCGGGACTGAGCGATAAGGAGTCGTATCAATAACATACACGGCGTATATTTTTGCCCCACTACACCCAACCATTTCTATCCCGAAATCTGCGGCTTCGTTTGCAGTCTCTGAGCCATCAGTAGCGATTAGTATCTGTCTTCGTGGTTTAGATATGACATCAATGTTTCCTTCCATAATTACCCCTCGTGTTCTCGTTTCTATCTCTTATTTGTTATTCCCGCATTCCGGATTTTCATCCCTTTACAGGCTTGCGTTTTTTCAAGTAACTTCAGAGGCACAGATCGCACTTAGAATCATTCAAGCTTACGCTCTATGCTCTGACCACCTCATTTTACTCCCTATCTGAATATTGATGTGTTCATATTAATAATTTTCATTCAATTATTTTCCAAAGAAAAGAAAAAGTGTCCATGAAGGCAAAAAGTATATACATTGAAATATAATTAATAAAGAGGAGGGCACGTCTTGATAAAGTTTGAGGCCAAGTCGGCTCAAGTCTTATTTTTAAAAAGTTTATTCTTAATATTCTTTATTATTGCTTTCACCTTCGGAAGCGGCTGTGTCAGGAGTTTTGAAGAAGAGAGCTACTACAATGTTAGGGATATGGACATCTCAGCAGAACGTACAGGAGCAGCTTTCGTAGATCTCAATGTCACAACGTATATCGAAAAATCTCAGGGTGACACCGCGAAGAACACGTCACTGCTTCTTAAAGCCTATAGCCGGGAAAGCGGGCTGCTTGAAGCGCAGCAGAAGATAGAACTTGGAATGCTAAAAAAAGGAGATACTAAACCAGTGAGTCAGATCCTCACCCTTCCGAAAACTGGAGGGTATGATCTCCATTGTGTCCTGTTTGAGGAAAATGTCCAGAAAGGTGACGGAGAAATCAAAGTTTACAATCTGGATGCTCTGCCTGCCGAGGTGCAGGAGATAGGGCTTGAGATTTCCGAAATGGACTTCAGGGTAAAAGAAGTAGAAGATGGAAAAGTCCTTGTTGAGAATGATATCTATCTGACAAACGAAGGCAGGGAAACCAGCAAGGATTTCCGTATGCTTGTTAAGGTTCGCGAAATGGACGCCGGGCTACTTGCAGATAAAACCTGGACTACTACCGGACAAATCCGGCCCGAAACTACAGTTATCCAGAGCGTCAACCTTACAATGCCTGACAAGTACAATTACATTGTCGAAGTCCTGATCTGGAACAATGATACAATAGTCGAGCGCGGAGAAGGCTATATCCAGCTCAACCCCGTAATTGAAGTTAAAAACGGAAATACCACTCAGGCCAGGGAAATCCAGACAAGTGAATTCGAAAATATAGTGGAAACCGGAATGGTTCCTGAAGAGGAATATACGAATGAAAAAGAAGGGGCACCAGGGCTCAGTCTAACTCTGTCTGCAGTCCTGCTCTGTCTGGCAGCAATTCTCAGGAGGCGGTTTTCGTGAGTGAAACGCTCGATACGAGACCAGAGACAAAAGCAGAAAAAGTGTCAGACCTTGGGGAGAATTTCAAAAAAGGAATTTTCCTCATTGCTATGCTGCTTCTGCTTGTGACAACTTTCCAGCTTTATTTTTCTATAGAGAGGATAATTGATACCTGGTTCGAATACCAGTACGCCATGGTTTTCAAGGCTGTGTATTATCTTTTTGTTCTGCTCGTAAGCCTGTACATTATCAGGCTTTATATAGTAAAGCGCTGAAAAGAATCTGAAAATTAGAAACTTCTGATAGGAAGGGGCTTAAAGTTCAGGCCTCTTCAATCAGCTTTTTTACGGTTTCAAGCACAAGAACTGCATCTTCCCTTTTTACGTCGACTCCGTTATCTGTGCAAAAACCCAGAATGGATTTCTTCTTTTCTTCCGGAATGAGTCCTCTTTTAGCCCCTTCTTTTACAAGCCCGAGATAGCTCCGGTCAGGGTAATAAGTGTCAATTGCAAGCTCCAGCAGGTCCTTATGCTCTTTTTCGCTCACAAGTCCTGAGAAGAGTGCGGCTTTCAGGGTTTCCCTTATATTGACAAGAGGTACGGAAATGGGCTCGAAAGTATCAGGATTTGTACTTACTGCGACCTCATCATCGGATTCAATTACACCGTCCCTGTACCATTCGTAAACTTTTCCTGCACCTATCATCCCGTGAGTATCCAGTTCCGAAGCCCGGAGAGCCCCCATGCTGGCGCCTCCTACGACCTTTACGCCTGCATCAAGCGCAGCCAGGATCTCCCTGTGCCCTACAGCAGCCCTGTCAAAAAAGGTCCCGTCTATTATCCCTATGACCTTATATCCTTTCTGGACGAACTTTTCAAGCTGGAATCTGCGTATGGGAGGCTGGTAATTCGCCCTCAGGATTTTCCTTGCATCCTCGTGACTGATGCTGTTGCCTGTAAAGATTACCGCCTTTGCTTTCATCGTCTCTTCCATGGCTTTTCATTCTTGTTTCTGGAAAAATCTTTCTTCCTCTGGGAGCCTATCCTTTTACCTTTCCTATCCCGATCAATGGTAAAAAGCTCAAAACCGGGAATGATTACTCTGACAACCGGCACTTTCACCTCTTCTCTTGAGAGGTCTACTACCAGTACTCTCTCGGCAAGGCCCTTAAGTTTTTCGAGTATCACATCTATATTTTCTGCAGGGCTTTCTCTGGACAGGTCCTGCACTTCAGAAAGTGAAATTTTTTCTCCTTCTTCGAACCAGAACCAGTTCAAACGTTTCATTCGGTCGTACCCCACACTTCGGATAAAACCTTCCCTATCCGTATCTTCCCTTGCTCCTTGAATCTGCACTACCCGTGACTGGGCAGCTTCCGTTATTGCCCTGGCAACTGCAATTTCGGGCTTAAGGTGAGAACCTGCCCCCATAACAAGAAGAGCCGGATCTTTGAGTTTTAAGTCGTCAGTTGCTGCAATTACTGTTGGAATGCCTGTATCGCTCGGCACCAGCCAGACCTTGAGTTCTATTCCTGCTTCCCTGAACTTGCTGGCAAGCTCGTACAGGTATCCGTCTTTTTCAGTCAGCACTATTTCCTTTCCCAGGTTGCGGGAAAATTGCGCTACGCTAATTGCGTCTCTTTCTATAACCTCAAGCAGCCCGTGGAGAATAGCTTCCTCAATCACGTTTCCGG
>CAYSZA010000139.1:0-7711 GCA_964435275.1 uncultured Methanosarcinales archaeon
GCATGGGTTAAGAAGGTAAGTATTTCTCTTAAATAATTTCCCCTAGAGAATAATGGCTATTTTCTTAAATTCCTGGGGGTTCAATTCCCGATTGTTTAAAGTCAGTTAGTTTATATAAGTTAGTATATCTAACATGGGCAGGTTTATAAGTTGTTTGCCACATCGGTTTATAAATTGTTTGAAACGAACAGATTTATAAATTGCTTATCGTAATGGGTTTTAGAGGCGCTTTTATGATTGAAATGAAATTACACGGTACATACAACATCTATTATGCTATTCTTGGCATGCGAAATCCTATGAACTCCTGGCATCTTATGGACAGCAGTGAGCCTGATGAGGCTGGAAACTGCAAGCTCGGAGAAAAGGACCTGAGCCTGGCCCAGCGCCTGACCCTTGCAGGGAACGAGCACGGCAAGTTTTTAAGGTTCATTACGGTCTGTTTTGACCTGACAGCTCCTCTCTACTGGTGGAAGGAATTTGATACTTACAAGTTCGTAGAAAAAAACTCCACTTCAACAATGCATAAGCTGACAAGCAAGGAGCTTGCTCCCCATGACTTTTCTTTTGATACTCTCACTGATTACAGGAATGACCAGATTAGACACCTGAATGATCTTATCAAAGCCTACAAATCCCGCGAGGGAGACAGCGAAGAAGACAATGCATACCGGAAAGCTGTCTTCAGGGAACTCGTCCAGGATCTGCCGAGCGCATATCTGCAGAAAAGGACCGTTATAACCAACTACGCCGAGCTCCGTAATATCTACTTCCAGCGCCGCTACCACAAGCTTGACGAGTGGAGGGACTTTTGCGCCGGGGTAAAAGAAACGCTTCCTTACGCAGAAGAGCTCATATGCCTGGAGAAAAAAGAGTAAAACCGGGAACATTTTTCAAAAATCATATGAAGATAAATCGATTTCAGATCAGAATTCAGACTCTTACCGGTCGTGTCCTCACGATCGGCTCCCACTAAAATTTGATATAGAGACTTAGGGCTCTTCTTTGTTTTGTATGGGTAATTTAAAAGTTATCAAGATATAAGTTAGTAATCATTTATTTTCCTCAGTCACAAGGCGAAATCTTTGACTTTTTAATATGAGGCTGGATTGAACTGGCGTCTACTTTAAGCATTTCTTTTATCGCATCGATGTCTCTTCTTCATCTTCTTACGCACCATAATGTATAGGAATTTGATCAGTTCAACTTTAACATTCTAAGAGGCAGTTAACATCAAAGGGAAAAAGAAAAATGAAAAATTGGAGAATATTTTTGATTATTTACTAAGGGTAGTGAGAACACTGATTCCGAAAAAAAATCTCTGCAAACTGTATAGGCTCGGAAGAAGCTGAACCTCTTCTATCTGGTGACTTAACTAGAAGCCCAATCAGTAATTCAATCTACGGTTGTGTCGATATTCCACTGAATAACCCAATTAATGATGCAGTCAGTAACTCGGTTAATATCTCAGTTAGAAATTCAATAAATAGCTCGGATGATAATTTAATGCACAACTCGACAAAAAACTTAACCAATAGCTCGGTCAGTAACTCCGTGAATAACCCGGTTAATAGTTCAGCCGGGAATTTGTCCAGCAGCTCAATAGTTAACTCCATCGGTATGGAGTTTATCCTGATTCCTGCTGGAGAATTTGACATGGGCTCACCGGCACGTGAAAAGCGCAGAAAGCTCTGGGAAAGCCCTGTGCATAAAGTAACGATTGAAACGTCTTTCTACCTGGGCAGGTATCCGGTTACGCAGGAGCAATGGCAGAGAGTCATGGGAAATAACCCTTCATATTTCAGGGGCGAAAAACTCCCGGTCGAGAACGTTTCCTGGAATGAGGCTCAGGCTTTTTTCCGGGAACTCAATGCTCTGGAAAGCGCTGATGAAGATAGCTGTATCTACCGTCTTCCTACGGAAGCCGAGTGGGAATATGCGGTCAGGGCAGGGACTGCAACCGCTTATTTTTTTGGAGAGGATGAATCGAAACTTAAGGAGTATGCCTGGTTCCTGGAAAATTCCGGGCTTGAAACCCATCCTGTCGGCCTGAAAAAACCGAACCCCTGGGGGCTTTACGATACCTATGGGAACGCAGGAGAATGGGTGCAGGATGAATACCATATCAGCTACAAAGGTGCACCGGCAGACGGCGGGGCCTGGGAGAATCTTTTCCCGAGCATATCTATTCCAGTGCGGGTGAGGAGAGGCGGGGGTTGGAACGGAAATGCAGGCTGCTGTCGGTCGGCTGAGAGACTTTTTGCAGCTCAGGATAAAAGATTAAACAGCCTGGGGTTCAGGGCGGTAAGGGAGGTGTAATCCCGGATCAAAGCTGGAGTTCCAGAAAAACACCACGTACTCTCGATAAGCAATTATTATGAAGTAGAGAACATAACGTTTCAACCTGACTTAATGCAATAATTTAACCTTGACTTATATTTTTACCTGACTGATACTGTGTTTTTACCTGATTGATAACGTATTTTAACCTGACTTTTTAAATTAAGGTTGCTTTTTTAAAATAGCTAATTTGAGACAATTGATTCAGAAAACCGAATTTTTGCTCTCGCTGCTAAAAAAGTCAGCATATATTACTAATCCAGGACTTAATTCCTGCACCCTGGCCCCTGTCTGTTCTATTTTGCAGGCAGGGGCGAAAAATTTCAGGCGCTTTAGACACTTTAGGAGGCGACTTCGATTTCGTGTCTGTGTTGTGAGACATTTGATTATACTAATAACTAATATTTAACATTTTCGTTAACATTTTTGTTACTTTATATTACATATTGCTGGTATATTCTTACATAAACTGAGAAATTAGTTTTTGAAGAAATTGATATGAATCTGGTATCATACTATTGACAGAATGAGGGTGCTAGAATGTGGTTGAATGAACACTGGTTGACCTGGCGTTCAAATCAAGTCGAAGGATTTAAAAAGCCACAAGCAAATGAAAAAAGATAATAATGCAGAAAAGATGAGGCCTGTCTGCAGTGAAAAACAAATTTTATGGCAGTAAGTGTACTGGGTCTCAATTTAAAGTGAGAAAGGTTGGCAGTTAATAGGCGCATTTATGTAAAAATAAGTTTTGGAAGGGACGAATATGGCATTTCGAGATACAAAGCCTGAGGAATTTGACTTCCTTGTGAAAAAAGCCCTGGAATTGGAGGCTATTGATGCCAAAATAATTCCAACTTATAAAGTTTTTGTAGAGAAACGGGTGGTTTTAAAGTGCAGAGGATGTGTTGGATACGGGAAGAAGCTGACGTGCCCGCCTCACGTTCCCACTGTTGACGAGTTTCGCGAAATACTCAAGGAGTACAGGTATGCCCTGCTTGTCAAGTTCAGGTCGCCTGCAGTTGCGGACGAAGAAGTTGCAAAAGCCCCGTACCGAACCTGGCTTGATCCCGCCGGGCCTCAGGAGACAAGAGAAAAAGCCGCAAAATTCTGGGAAGAGTATTTTGACTACAGCAAGAAAATGCTGCTTTCAATGCTCGAACTTGAAAAAACGGCATTTAACGAAGGGTACACCTTTGCTGTCGCATTCGTAAACGGCTCGTGCAGACTGTGTGAAAAATGCAATGTGGAAAAAGGAGTCTGCCTCCATTCAAATATGGCAAGAATTCCAGAACATGCTGTCGGGATCAATATGAAGAAAACGGCCGCAGAATCCGAAATGCCCATAGTATTCCCTATTAAAGGGCAGCCTGAACCTATGTCCATACTTTTGATTGACTGAAAATATAATTATCTATACTTGCTCAATAGCTATCTGCTGAATAGTTAACTAAACAGTTGTTAGCTGATGCTGCTGGCTGAAAAGTAACCTGAACAAAAATTGGCCGAAAAATTGTTAGCTAAACAGTAATTGGCTGAGCAGTTAGCTGACATTAACTGCCAAACTTACGCCTGGATCTTACACACTCAGTTTCCCAGTTTAAGGTCTCCCTTCAAATACATAGGTTGTGCCGACCGTATTGAGCAGGAACTGTTCCGGCATAGCCTCTGCAAACCTGTTTATGGCTTTCCAGCCAGTACAATGCATGGGTATGACATAATCCGGCTTTATCCTTCTCATTTCATCAATTGTGGGCTGGATTATCGGATCAAAAAGTCTGCCTGTCAGGTGGAAGCCTCCGAGTACCGCATGAACTTTATCCGTTCCTGCAAGTTTTTTTGCGTACTCAACTGTATTGATAATTCCGGCATGGGCACAACCGCTGATTACCACGAGTCCTCTGCCCTTAAGTTTTATCATAAGGCCCTGGTCGTCCCGGAATGGATCAACAACCCACTTGCCGCCAAGCTTTGCTTCAGCCCACGGAAATCCTTTTTCAAATGCTATTGTACGCTCCACTTCTCCTGTTATGTAAATAAGGCCACCTGCAACAGGAAAAGGTTTTTCTGATTTTGAGGGAACAGCTCCTGCAGCTTTCAAGACGTCCTCATCAAGTGCAGGCATTGTAACCGGGCTTCCGACTGCGGGAATATTAATACGCCTTTCAAGAAAAGCTTCGGGATGAAGAAAAAGCGGGATTTCCGTCTTTCCTTCTCTGCTTATAAACTTCAAGAGCTCGGCAAGCCCTAGAAAATGATCCGGATGCCCATGGCTAAGGATAATGGCTTCAAGCCTGCTAAGGTCAGCTTTCAAAAGTTTTGCGTTATTAAAGAGGCAGGCTGGAGTTACGGCTGCGTCCATCAACACAGTATGTTCCTCGGCCCCGGCGTAGACTTTAATTAAGCAGGAAAGCCCATGTTCGGCAAGAAGTATGTGAGGGAGAGGTAAGAGCGGCCTTCTGCATATCTCTGTGCTCTCTGTTACGAGCATGTCCGTGTAATTATCCATCAGGACCGTTACTTCCAGCCTGTCGGCTTCCCGAAGGTTCAGTTCACTCATATAAAACACCCTGTATTTCATAGTCTGGATTAGTAATCTATCTTGACTAGCAACCTCGATTTTTAATATATCTGAATTGACAAGCTCAATTAATAGTCAGAAAGATTAATAACCTGACATTTTTTTTCAATATTTCAACTGAATCTGTGTAATTTGCAGGATGGGAAACTTTATATCCTTTTTCAAAATTCTCTTCTTGTCTCTTACTTGCAGAGATTAATTATTTTGCTATTTTTCTACAAACACCTTATTCAGAGTTTCTAATTATCCGGAAATTTCTAGATATGCCGGAAGTTTCTAGCTGTTCTGGAAACCTCTAAATTTATTAAGAGTCTTGTTCCGGGATTGCTTTCCATAAATCTTATGCTTATCCGGTTATTTAAAATAGGTTAGCAGGATCAGTTTAAAATAAGAGAACGGAGTCTGAAACAAGATATCTCCCGGAATTTGCCGCCCGGAGGGGGAAGGGTGGAAATGTATTCAGTTTCTCAAATAGGTATTGTCCCTTACAAAATGACACCGGACCGATAATATGGAAACGAATCCTAAAAGAAAGACAGACAGGACAGGAAAGGCAGGCAGGCCAGAAAAAACAGGCAAAGAAGGCAGAAAAGGCAGGACAGCCGGGAAAGGTACAGATAAGACTCGCGATACTGCATATGACCGCCTGAACAAAGCACTTGCAGCCCATGAAAAAGCTCTTGAGAAAAACCCGGAAGATGCCACTGCCTGGGCAGGCAAGGCGGCAGTGTTTCTGAAGCACAGGATGTACAGGGATTCCCTGAAAGCGATTGAAAAAGCCCTTGAAATCGAGCCTGAAAACCCTGGCTATCTCTATGAAAAAGGTTTTGTGCTCCTGCAGCTCGGCAGGGAGGAAGACGCACTGCAGGTTTTCGACCGGCTGCTCAAAATAAGTCCTGACAGTGATAAAGCCTGGAATCTCAAAACCTCAGTGCTTTGCAGGCTCAAACAGCACGAAAAAGCCCTTGCAGCTTCTGAAAAGGCCCTTTCTGCCAATCCGAAACTTGCAGGTGCCTGGCACGCCAGAGGCTCTGTCCTTGCCGACCTTGGCCGATACGAAGAAGCCATAAAAGCCTATGATGCTGCACTCAAGCTTAACCCGCAGCTTGCAAGAGCCCTTGAGGGTAAAGCCTTTGCCCTCTACAGCCTGGACCGGCCTGTAGAAGCCATGATAGCTTATGACGCTGCCCTCAAAATAAATCCCGACAATGCAAAGACCTGGATCGGAAAAGGTCTTGTCCACCTCAAACTCGGCAAATCCAGAAGAGCCCTTGATGCCTGCAGCAAAGCGATCTCAATAAAGCCTGATTCTGCCGACGCCTGGTACTGCAAAGGCATTGCTCTTTCCAGCCTGGAAAAAAATGAAGAGGCACTTGGAGCCCTTGAAAGAGCCCTAAGGATCAATCCTGACCATACAGATGCTAAAAAAGCCAGAGCCTCCGTAAACTCCAAACTCGGAATCGACCTGGATGAAGATGAAAACGAAAGAGAGAGCACGGTAGAAGAAAAGCCGAAAGTAAGGAAAAGCGTATGGACAAGGAAAATCCCAACAAGTGAGATAATGAAGAAAAGTCCGGGTCAGGGAAAGGAAAACAGAGGAAAGGTAAACAAAAAAAGCCTGCGGACAGGAAAAACGCAAAAAACTGGAGAATCTGACAAAAGCACAACAAAAGGAAGAGAGAAAAAGAGATAACTCTACTTTTCCCTCTGGTTTTGAGGGTTTCTTGGTTTGTCAGGACTCTTCTATACTTGTTGAGTATCTCCAAGTTAGTCTGGTCGAGTTTAAAATTAAATATTAAATTTCATCTTCTGTATCGTATTTAATGGCGAGAGAATCTAAGGAATACAAGTGCAAGCGCCATAATACCAGTTACTAAACTGAAAGCTGGTGCAGATGCCGCCGAGGCTGACGAATTCTCTGAGGCTGGCTGCTCTAGGGTAGATTGAGCTTCCGAAACTGGAGTTTCGCCTTCGTAGTGTTCGTTGGAAATATGAGGATATGCAACTGTGAATTCTCCTTTTACAGCAGGTTCATCTTCTCCTTTTTCGTGTATTTGATACCAGAAATTTACGGGCATAGACCAATCTGCCCATCCTTCAGTAGGTGTCAAAATCCATTCAAAAGTATATATTCCCGGATCTAAGGATTCAAAGTGCTTTTTTTCAGCAAATTTACAAGGACCATCAATTACCTTATAAGGTGATTCGGATCCAATACTGTCGATTTCAATGAATACTCTTGATGTTTGATTTAATTTCATAGCTATTTTAATTTTAAAAGGCTCATCAATTTTTATGACTGGTTTTGCTACCTCGTCTCCAGGCAATATCTTATCATTATAATATACGTCTATAGAGCCGTAGGGAGAAGATGCAGAGACAGTATCAACAAGTGACAATAAAAAAAACCCTAAAATTATGACTCCCGCTTTCATTTACTTCCTCCAAACCTTGATAAAAAATATTCATATCCTACTGATTCTTCAGTACTCTTTCCCAACTTATCCCCAACACCCTTTGGGCTTGGTCCTACTATTGTAGTTGCGTATCCACTAAACTTAAAAGTTATAGGCGTGTTCGCACCAAGGTACTTATCATTGTGAATGATTGCATCATCTTGTCTAACATACCTCTGTCCTTTATGTCCAAAATAAGGTTTAGGAATCGCCTCGTTATCGTTATCAATAACAGTAAATTCTTTATATTCTCCCATTGCGTCATAAGTCCAAACGTTAATCGTAAAAATCCAATGTGGCGGCAATAACGGCAATCCACATGGGACAGCAGCCATCG
>CAYSZA010000140.1:0-2183 GCA_964435275.1 uncultured Methanosarcinales archaeon
CTATAAGATTTAAATTTCATAGAGAAGAATTTTTGAAGTAGTTATTGATAGGTAAATAAGATATTGATAGGTAAATAAGATGTACACTGAAAGCGATAATATTCAGGATTACCTCAAAAAAAGCGACGTCATAGACTACGATCATAAGCTGATTGTTAATAAGTGCCGTGAATTAGAAAAAAACATTGAAAAGAAAGACGAAATCAGCCTGATTAAGGAAATCTATGAGTTTGTCAGGGATGATATCGATCATTCAGGGGATATAGGTTCTCAGGAGGTTACCTGTAAAGCATCGGAGGTTCTGGAGTTCGGGCATGGAATCTGCTGTGCTAAAGCTCACCTGCTTGCAGCCATGCTAAGATATTCTGGGATACCGACCGGGTTTTGTTATCAAAAACTTTGTTCAGGTCAGGAGGGACTTAACAGGAAAGTCCTGCACGGCTTGAACGCTGTATATTTAAAAGATTTGAACAAATGGATAAGGCTGGATGCAAGAGGTAACAAGCCGGGTGTGGACGCTCAGTTTTCCATATACGAAGAAAAAATTGCCTGGCCGGTTAATAAAGAGCGTGGGGAAGAAGATCATCCGGTAATATTCAAAGAGCCCAATCCGACTGTTGTTGAAGTACTGACGAAAAGTAAGAACAGGAAAGAGATGTGGGCGCAGTGGGATCTTGGGCTGAGAGACTTATTTCGAACTTAAGAATTAATTATGTGAGTATTAGGGAAGCATCAGGTAAGCCGTTATCTGTAGCGGTTTTTTGAGCCTGTCCGGAAAATATTTTGACCTTATATACCTTTTACAATTTTCAATATGCAAGACCGGAGTGGATATTGTTGTTTAGATTTATCGTAACTTTTACTGTGTGCCGTTATTGATTCTCTGGACAGGCTCTAAATTAAGGGTTTCTATAGAGCCACAAAATTTTATATGCATTGTCATTTAAAAATTTTAAATGCATCCAGCGTCTATTGTCACTGAAACGACTAGAACGCTCGAAATCAATAATTTTTTCGAACTCCTTAACGTTATTCTCAAAATCTTCTTTAGGAATATCATTTGCTGCTTCGACTTTTGAATATACTTTTAATATTTTAAGAGATCCCAGTTGCTTAACTGCCTCAAAATAATGTAAAATAAATGAAATTCCAACGATGAGTAAAATAAGTATTACAATTAGAAATCTAGCACATGAATACAGAAATGATTGCTCCAGTTTTTGGAATAATATTAATGAAAGAAATGTCCATAAAATCAAAAATTTTGTCGAACTAAAACGCAAAAAATTAGAACTTCTTATGTTTTTCCAAATGTCTAATCCCCACACTTCTCTCAAAGATTGATCTTTTTCAAGCTCGGACTCCTGTTCAATCATCATACATAGAGTATTGAAATCTTGAATATTAGGATGAGCTGCCCAGATTCGAGCCAGGCGAGTACCACCATCAACTGCAATAAAAAGCTTGTTATTATCATGGGATAGATAAGGAGGAAGTTGAGAACCTATTGCGATAAAGATTGTATAGCTTGCATGCAGGAAAAATATTATGAGGAACAATGTGATAATAGGCATCAGTTTGTCTATTCCATAAAATTGGAGTACGTCCTCAATCTCTTCATTTTGGATGTCGGGTAGTTGCAGGAGAAATTCTTGAAATAGTTTGACAGGGGAATAACCGCATATATAGTAAGTTATTACACTCATGCATAATAATATGGAAACAGGTGGAACGAGAAATCTCCAAAGGTCGGTGACGCTTTGCTGAATATCGGATACATTCATAATCAAGCCTCCTTCAGATGATTGACGTTCAAGCGGTTAACGTCAGTAGATTTCTTAGTACTCACTTAAAAAGTAATTTCACTTATGATTTTCTTGTTTGGAGCTCTATTAAGAGTCCTCTAAGTTAGATAATCTTACTTTTTGTTAACTGTATCAAAGCTCAAGACATCGTAGAATTCGGGTTCATACATTAACCCTTGTTTGTAAATCCCTACATTCTTCCCCCATTCATTCTGCTATGGTATCAATATTGGGTATGATCCTTTTAATTTCCAGGATTTCGATCTATCACCAGAGAACATCTTATGTTGCCAGCTATTTAAGTTTCTATAGCGTTTATCTTTAATAAGGAAATCAGCAACTGAATCGGCAACTATATGGTATCATTATTATATGCCA
>CAYSZA010000140.1:2283-7497 GCA_964435275.1 uncultured Methanosarcinales archaeon
TTTGATTCGAGAAATTCGAAAGCTTCGATAGCTCCGTCTCCAAAGGTGGCTTTTGTGATATAATTTGCGGCTTCCTTGATTTTTTCATCACCATTGCCGACGGCGATCCCGAAGCCTGAGACTTCGAACATTTCTACGTCGTTTGCGGAGTCTCCTATAGCTACGAAATCCTTGGGTTTCAGGCCCATGAGGCTTGCAAGTTTCTGGAGGCCGACGCCTTTGTTGATTTTCTTGCTTTTGAGGTGGATAGCGTATTTGGTGTCAATCATTTCGACGTCAAAGGGCTGGGTCTCAAGCAGGGCTCTGGCTTTTTGAATGTCAAAGTCCCTTCTAAGAGCAATCTCGGTTTTCCGGTAGAGAGGGTCAAGTTTGGTGAGCTTGAAACAATGGGAAAGAAAAGCAAAGGCTTTCTCGCACTCCTCAAGGCTTTCTTCGTACGTGCCTTTGACGTCGTAGCGGACGGTTATGGCCCCTCCGTTTTCAGCGATCACAGCCCCTTCCAGGCCGATAAGCCTTGACGTCGTCCTTGCATAGCAGAGAATGTTTCCCGTGGCAAGCACGAAAGGAAGCTTAAGAGTACGGATCTTTTTGACTGCACCCAGGTGAAGTTCCCTTTTCTCGCAGGTGATTGTCCCGTCAATGTCAGCAACAATAGCTTTGAATTTCATTAAAAAAGATTGGAGAAGGGTAGATAAAACATTTACCTACCCGGCTTTGGGCATATACCCTTTCAGATTTAGTTTTCAAAGTTGTGTTGAGTTACTGATCTACATTTATATACTTGAGTTAACTGGACAGTTGTCAAATATTATTTTTTATCTGGCTCTTGAGTAACCTGAGCCATACAATACTTAGAGTTCCCACAATAAACACAATTAGCAGGTCATCACCGTGCAGCAGTGAGAAACGGAACAAATTCCTTAAAGCCGGCACATACAGAACCAGTAGTAAACCTGAAAGCGCTCCTGCCAGCACCAGCTTCAAGGCTTTATTTTCAGAAAACACCGTCTTAATAAGGCTCTGGGACCAGGAAAGGTTTGCCACGATTAAAGTAAGGTTTGCGATAACGAGTGTCGCAAAGGTAAGTGTGCGAGCTTCCACAGTACCCTTGCCCGTATATAATGTATACAGGAAAACAGCAATCACTCCTGCAAGCATGCTTATTCCCTGTACCAGACTAAGGGCTAGATTTTTTCTTCCGAACATTCTTTCCTGCAAACTTCGCGGTGGTCTGTTCATTATATTTTTCTCTTCGGCCTCAGCCTCAAAGACTGTCGAACAGGCAGGGTCAATTATCAGCTCAAGAAAAGCTATGTGGGCAGGTAAAAGAATAAGAGGCAGATTAAACAGTATAGGGAACAGGGCGAGTCCCGCAATAGGCATGTGGACTGAAAATATGTAACCGATTGCTTTCTTGAGATTATCGAAAATCCGCCTTCCAAGCCTCACAGCTGCAACTATGGAAAAGAAGTCATCGTTCAGAAGGACAATCGATGCGGACTCACGAGCTACGTCTGTGCCCCTTTCTCCCATTGCAATTCCGATATGGGCAGATTTCAGGGCAGGAGCATCGTTAACCCCATCTCCTGTCATTGCAACAACTTCTCCATTTAATTTTAAGGCATTTACGATTATCAGCTTTTGTTCAGGCACAACACGGGCGAAGATATTTGTTACTTTGATTTTGTCTGCAAGCTCAGTTTCATCCATTCTGGCCAGCTCAGGACCGGTAATGTATTTATCAGAATTTTTTAAACCGATCTGCCTGGCTATATGCTGAGCTGTACCTGGATAATCTCCGGTAATCATAATAACTCTTATTCCAGCTTTATAACACTCATTTATTGATTGGGCAACTGATGGCCGGACAGGATCGACAAATCCAAGCAATCCTATAAACTCAAACTCAAAATCATGCTGTTTTTCAGGCAAAGAGTCATCCTGAAAACTGGCTTTAGCTACACCTAGAAGCCTCAAACCCCTGTTTGCCATCTCCTGGACATGAGACGATAAATTTTCTTTTTCGGCTTCACTCAGATGGCACAACTCGAAAATTGCTTCTGGTGCGCCTTTTGCAGCAATAACATACGTATCTGAGTAGGGAGATTTCCATACATTTGAAAGTGCAAGCAGGCTTATTGAGAGAGGGTACTCCCGGGCAATTTTCCACTCTGTGTGGATATGTTCAGTATCGGAAAGGAATTTTTCCGTGTTTTTTTTAATCTCTTTCTCAAGAGGATCAAAAGGATCCTGCTGGCTTGCCAGATAACCGAACTCAAGCAATTCATGGAACTTCTCAAGCAAGCACTCGTTTCTATCGAGATCACAATACTCACCCTTCGAAAATAACGAGCTTAAAATCATCCGGTTCAGGGTTAAAGTCCCTGTCTTATCCACGCACAGCACGGTTGAAGCTCCGAGCGTCTCAATTGCAGGCATACGCCGCACGAGAACATTCCTTTTGGACAGGCGCCACGCGCCCATACTCAGAAAGATCAGCAAAACTACTGAGAACTCTTCAGGAAGGAGTGCCATGCTCAAACTCAGTCCCGCCAGCAGGCCGTGAAGCCAATCTCCTCTGGTCAAGCCGTACACTACAACGACAAAAATGCAAAGCATTCCCCCGAAAATAGCAAAATTCTTTATAATTAGGGCTGTCTCTTTCTTTAAGAGAGAGTCTTCTTCGGCAATCCCACCCAGAGCTTTTCCGATTTTTCCCATTTCAGTGTGTATTCCGGTTTCACTTACCTGGGCTGCTCCGTGCCCTTGGATTACCAGTGTTCCTGAATACACGAATGGAAGATCGTCTCCTCCTGGCTGCTCAGGTTTCAAGGAATTAGTTAAGCCAGTAAATTCGCATTTTCTAACAGCCAGCGATTCGCCTGTGAGCAAGGATTCGTCTACCAGAAGATTTGTACAGGAAAGCACAACCGCATCTGCCGGAATACGGTCTCCTTCCCTTAAAATTATAATATCTCCTTTAACGACCTCTCGCCCTGGAATTCTTTTCTGCCCTCCGTCTCTTATCACAAGAGCTCTTGGACTTGAGAGGTTTTTTAAAGCATCTAATGCTCTTTCAGTCTTTATTTCCTGGTTAAACGTTATACCCACGACCACAAAAACGAAGACTAGCAGTATTAGAGCATCCCTTACTTCCCCCAGGAACAGATAAATCATACCTGCAACTAAAAGGAGAAGCAACATGGGTTCTTTAAGAACATTCAGTAAGATGGAAAAAAGGCTCTGTTTCTTTTGGGACGGCAACTCGTTATAGCCTTCCTTTTTGAGAATCTCAGAGGCTTCTTCTTCTGAAAGTCCAGTTATGTTTTCTGGATCGAATATTACTCCCATATTTTTTCATACCTGCTTTAATATCTCACACTTCTTTTATGCTTAAAATATCGAAATTTCGGTTAGGAATACGGATATATTGTAAAGAAATCTTTAAATATAGTTTTCACGAGTATGTAATTTTTTCTATTACTGATCCTTAAATCAGGAGCTTATACAAATAAATCTTGAAGATACATCTTTTACTTCTTCGCCACATAAAATCTATGGAACTAAATCTGAGGAACAGGTCTGAAGAATACCATGAATCCTGGGTTAAGCAAGGAATCTTGAGAAGTTATACCTGTTCAAAGGAGTATTATAAACTAGATAGAAAATAGTGGAGAGACAGCCAGGTTGAAATCAGGGATGACAGAAAGAAAAAAATTATACGCCAATGAAAACACTTGATTTTGAATTAATAAACTATAGAGAGCGCTGGCGTGAACATCTCTGCCGCTTGCAAAGTATGCGCCAGCGCAATTTAATTTCAGTTTTAATTTAATTTAATTTAACTTTAATTCAATTTAATTTAATTGCCTATATAATAACCTAATTCAGGAATAAAAATCTTCCAAGCTAGGTGGAGTATATTTACCATCTATTTGTCAATTTCACTGGTCTGCAAGTCCGTCTGTGGTGACTGCAATAACAGCTTCTCCTTCGGGCAGGTTGGGAGAGTCCACAAGACGGACAATTCTCTTTTCTCCTTTGGATTTCCGCAGGTAGAGCCTGAAGGTTGCTGTGTGTCCCACAACATGTCCTCCGACAGGTCTTGTTGGGTCGCCGAAGAATGCATCGGGTTTTGCCATGACCTGATTCGTTACAACCACACAGGCATTGAACAGGTCCCCGAAACGGAGCAAGCCGTGCATGTGCTTGTTGAGTTTCTGCTGCCTGTCGGCAAGAGTTCCCCTTCCTACATATTCGGCCCTGAAGTGAGCCATAAGCGAGTCAACAATCAGGAGGCGAACGGGTTTGCCCATTTCCTTGAGCTCGTTTGCCAGGTCTGTTGCAGAATCGACAAGAAGCATCTGGTGATTGGAGTTGTATGCCCTGGCTACATGGATATTCTGGAGGAACTCTTCAGGGTCAAGCTCCATGCCGTACTTCTCGGAAAGCCCTTTTACCATCTGGGCGATTCTTTCAGGCCTGAAAGTATTTTCAGTGTCAATTATAACGACCGAGCCATTGAGCCCTCCGTGTTCCCTGTCCATCTGGACATTGACTGCAAGCTGGTGGGCCAGCTGGGTCTTTCCGGAACCGAATTCTCCGTAAAGTTCGGTAATTGCCTGGGTTTCTATGCCCCCACCCATCATTTCATCAAACTCCGTACAACCGGTCGTCAGCTTGCCTACCAATTTCCGCCTTTCAAGCACGACGTCTCCGGTCTCAAAGCCTCCTATATCAGCAGCTTGCCTTGCAGCATTGATAATTTTTGCAGCCGTCGATTCCCCGATTTCGGCTGTAGTTGCAAGTTCAGAAGGAGAGGCTACAGCCACTGCTTCAACGGTGTTAAATCCGGCTTCTTTGAGTTTTTCTGCGGTTGCAGGGCCAACTCCGGGCAGCTCTTCGAGTGCTATTTCGCTCATTACAAATTCTCCTAAGATGCACATGTTTGTATAAGGTGCATAACAGTTGCTCCACAATAGTTTTGCAGGTATATATAACTAGAGGAGGCAGGGTGAAAGTATTCTAAAGCGGCTGTAAACCACGGTTTTCTTGCCGGGAAACGAGGCAAACCGGGGAAAACTAAGAAGTTTTTTTCTGGCACTTACATTTAAAAAAGCCGAGAGGAAAGTGAAAGAAAATGAAAGAAAGTGAAAAAAAGTTAACAGAAGGTGAAAGAAGGTAAAAAGAAAGTAAAGAGAAGATGAAAAGAAA
>CAYSZA010000141.1:0-7490 GCA_964435275.1 uncultured Methanosarcinales archaeon
CACAGCAAGTTTGTAGGTATGCTCGAGCACGACAGGATAGAAACTCCCATGATCAGGAAAGAAGGGGAGCTTGTTCCGGTCTCTTATGAAGAGGCGATTGAAGCTGCGGCAAAAATTCTTGTAAATTCCAAAAGGACTCTTTCCTACGGCTGGTGTTCTACCTCATGTGAAACAGTTAGCGAGGCTATTCAGCTTGCCGAAGAAACAGGCTCAGTCATCGACTCCACAGCAAACGTCTGCCACGGACCAACAGCGCTTGCTGCCCAGGAGAAAGGTTCTCCTTCAGCTACACTTGGAGAGATAAAGAACAGGGCAGACGTAATTCTATTCTGGGGCTGTAACCCGGTGCATGCTCACCCAAGGCATATGGTTCGTTACTCAAGCTTTTCAAAAGGGCTCTTTACCGAGAAAGGGCGGAAAGGCAGGAAAATGATAGTTGTTGATGTCAGGAAAACCGACACTGCAAAACTGGCTGACAGTTACGTAGAGATTGAACAGGGCTCGGATCTGCTCCTGGTTACTGCCCTTCGTTCAATTGTAAACGGGCACGAAGATGTTATTCCAGAGACAGTTGCAGGCGTTCCTAAGGCTGAAGTTCTTGAGCTTGCAGAAACCCTGAAGAACGCAAAGTTCGTCTGTATTTTCTTTGGCATGGGTGTCACACAGTCCCGTTCCAAGTACAAGAACGGAGATGCTATGTCTTCTCTGATTTCAGACCTTAACCAGCACACAAAAGCTGTAATGATAGGAATGCGTGGGCACTATAACGTAACCGGTTTCGGACAGGTTGCAACCTGGGAGACCGGCTTCCCGATGGCAATCGATTTTGCCAGAGGATACCCCTATTATAACCCCGGAGAAACCGGGGCAAATGATCTTCTTGTGCGTGAAGAGCCGGACGCTGCAATTATAGCTGCAGCCGATGCAGGTGCTCATTTCCCTCAAAAAGCAGTCAGGCATCTCGCAAGAATTCCTGTAATTCAGATTGATCCATACCCTAACCCTACAACTGAAATTGCAGATGTGGTGATTCCGGCAGCCGTTGTGGGAATAGAAGCAGAGGGAACAGCTTACCGTATGGATGCGATTTCTCTGCGCATGAAGAAACTGATTGACTCAAAATTCAAGACCGACGAAGAAATCGTAAAAGACCTGACCGCAAAAGTCAGGGAACTTAAGAGAGGTGCATGAAGATGTCGGAAATCCTGATTAAAAACGCGAACGTTTGCGACCCTGCCCAGGGAATTAACTGCGAGACCATGGACATCTGCATAAAGGACGGCAAGATTGTAGAAAGCGTCTCCGCAAATGTAAAGGTTATCGATGCCGAAGGCAGGCTCACAATGGCAGGAGGCTTCGACGGGCACACCCACAGCGCCGGCAAGATTAACGTCGGGCGTTTCATTAATCCGAACGATGCAAGGAAGAATCTTGTGCCTGGGCTGTCTGGCCAGGTCGCACGTACCGAAAAGACAAGAGCACAGGTAGGATATAATACTCCAAACACCTATGCAATCGGGTACAGGTACGCAAAACTAGGGTATACAACTATCTGTGAAGCTGCAATCCCCCTTCTTGCAGCAAGGCACACTCATGAGGAATTTAAAGAAATTCCAATCCTGGATAAAATGGGGCTCTCCCTTTTCGGAAGCAACTGGCAGGTCATGGAATATATCCGGGATAAAGAACCTGAAAAACTGGCAGCATACGTTGCCTGGGGTTTGAAAGCTTCGAGAGGTTACGGAGTAAAAATCGTAAACCCCGGAGGAGGAGAAGCCTGGGGCTGGGGAAAGAATGTGAGCGGACTTTACGATCCTGTCCCGAACTTTGATGTAACCCCGGCCGAAATCCTGATGGGCCTTGCAGAAGCTAATGAGCGCCTGCGGCTTCCCCATTCCGTACATGTGCACTGTAACAACCTCGGAAAACCAGGAAACTATGCAACTACCATAGAGACCATGAAGCTCTTTGAGAAGATTAAACCTAGTCGGGACAGGCAGGCTCTCCACGTAACCCACGTGCAGTTCAATGCCTACGCAGGCACTTCCTGGAGGGACTTTGAAACAGGAGCTCCCATGGTTGCAGATTACGTGAACGGGGCAGACCACCTGACTTTTGACCTGGGACAGGTTATCTTCGGCCCCGCAGTAACCATGACCGCGGACGGGCCTGTAGAGTATGCAAACGCAAGAATGTTGCATGAGAAGTGGAGCAACCAGGATATAGAACTGGAAGACGCATCCGGTGTCGTACCTCTGTTCTACTCTCCAAAGAGTTTTGTAAACGCAGTGCAGTGGGCAATCGGACTTGAACTTGCCCTGCTCGTAAAAGATCCCTGGAAAGTTATGTTTACAACCGACAGCCCGAATGGCGGCTCTTTTGTGAATTATCCTGAAGCTTTCACTTACCTGATGAGCGCAAAGAGAAGGGAAGAAGTTATTTCTGGCTTTTCCAAAATGGCTCTTGACAGGATGGTACTGCCGGGAATAGACAGGGAACTGGACTTTTACGAGCTTGCGGTCATGACCAGGAGCACCCAGTCTAAAATGTACAGCAGGCCCGAAAAGGGAAACCTAAAAGCAGGTTCCGATGCCGATATAGCAATTTACGATATCCTGCCAGGACAGATTGACCCCTCGACCGAATATGCAAAAGTCAAGAAAGCTTTCTCAGGTGCAGCATATACGTTGAAAGACGGAGAAATTGTCGTAAAAGACGGAGAGATTGAAGCCACTCCGAAAGGCAAGATCTACTGGGTAAATGCAAAAGTTCCCTCAACCCTCGACAGCGCGATGCAGAAAGATATTGATATCAAGTTCAGGAAGTACTATACAGTGAGCAAAGCCAACTATATGGTTGAAGATATGTACCTCCAGAAGCCTGTTGAAATCGCCACGGAAGGGGTGTTCTAAATGCAGGTCGTAAAGCTTTCCCTCAAAGAAGCCAATAAAATCCCCATAGAAGCCGATAACATAAACCCTGATGACTTTGCAGGCAAGAATGAAGAAGAGATAAAGGCAATTCCAGTCTGGTACGGGAACGGCCAGTATCCTCTTGGCGACTTCTTTAATGTAAAAGTAGAAGGCAGCGATTCCGTAGAAAACACAAAGCTTGTTTTCGAAGGCGATGTCTCAAGGGTAAAGCGAATAGGGCAGAACATGAGTGCTGGAGAGATAGAGATCAACGGTAACGTGGACATGCACTGTGGCTTTGGTATGAGAGGCGGGAAGATCGTAATCAATGGTAATGCTGACAGCTGGCTCGGCTGTGAGATGACGGGTGGAGAAATCATACTCAACGGAAATGCCTCTTACTACGTAGGGTCAGGTTACAGGGGAGAATCCTGCGGTATGCGTGGAGGAAAAATCACAGTCAACGGCAATGCCAGGGATTACCTTGGTGAACACATGTGCGGAGGAGAAATTCTCGTAAAAGGCAGTGTAGGACTCCTTCCTGCAATCTCAAACAACGGTGGGAAAATAATAATTGAAGGCAATGCTACCATGCCTGCAAGCGAAATGAAGAACGGTACGGTTATCATTAAAGGTGAGGTATCCGATCTCCTTCCATCCTACAAAGAAGAAGGGACAGAAGAAGTTGAAGGAGTTATCTACCGAAAGTTCGTTGGCGATGTTAACGTAGGAGGAAAAGGGATATTGCTGGTAAAGTAAAAACAATATCCCTTACAGAGAATAATGAGATCTACAAAATAAAGTTAAGTCGGCGAAGATAAATTAAATCGATGAAATAAACTAGGTCAGAGGATGAGATATAAACGGGGTTAATTGCATGAAGACCCTTATTCTTATCCATTTTTATCTGGCTTTAAAAAAATTGAAGATTATCTTATATTTTTATTTACCTTTGGAATCAAATTGACCCCTATTTTATCCGTTTTATTATTTGTTTTAAGGTTGAAATGATATTATCTTTATCCACATTTTATATTAAACTAAGTTAGTGTTATTTATTCACTTTTATTCTAATTTTGAAATTCGACTGACTAACTGTGATTTCTCGTGTACCAAATGAAGAAAATAATTCGAAAAAACGATTAAAAGATCGGTACAGGAATTAGAAAATTAGCTGGTAAAAAGTTAAAAGAGAAAAAAGGGTAAAAGAGTTACCCTTGAAGTTAAGTATCAATACCCTGTTGCTTCTGCCAGTTGTCGGACAGGGGAGCTCTCAGCACTATTTCCAAAAGCGACTATGACATGGTTTTCGTTGTTCCAGATATAGGAATACCTGGGAACAGATTCTCCTCCAGATGTTACATAGTCGGTTATTCTCACGGCAGAGTGTCCTTTAAAGGATTCTTCCACAAAACGGGAGCCGTTTTGCAACGGTGGGAAGGAAGATTTGTATTCAGTGATAAAATTATTTGCAGCCTCAGTGTCCTTAAGCTCGATTACATCTAGATAGAAATCGGACTCATTGTAACGATACATCCCTTCGGATCCTCCGACAATTCCGGAAACATTCTCTGCGTTATAATCATCTATAATATCAGTCTCATTAAGAGGAATAGATCCAACGTACTCAAAACCTGCAGGAAGGTTTTCAAGCTCGCTAATATCAGCCGCACTTTCATCAGAATTTACGTTTGCTCCCGGATTCTCCGGCTCTGTTCCATTAACTGCGGAATTATTATTACCCACACAGCCTGAAAACGCGATTAGTAAAACCGCAAGTGCAGATATTAAAGCTATACTTTTTTTCATAAGCTTCACCTTGATCTTTAGAAACCCTAAAAACCAGACGGTTTATAGAATCAGGATTTCAGATTTAAAAGAATCGCCAGAACTAAGAAATCCACTAATAAAAAGTTATCTGCAAAAGAAACTTAAAAAAGAATTGAAAGAAAGAAGGGTTAGGAAACCCTTCAATCAGAAAGTTTAGTTGTTCCTCCTGACGAGGTAGACAACTGCAATGAGTCCGACAAGTGCAACGAAAGCTCCGAAGCCAGGGGCGCCTTCTTTGCCACCTTCTTCAGTTGTTGCATTCTCTTCGGTTGGTTCCTCAGCAGGGGTCTCTCCTGGAGTTTCGGTTACGTTTTCTTCAGTTGGGGTTTCGCTAACGTTACCTTCGCTGACGTTACCTTCGCTGACGTTGCCCTCACTTGGAGTGCTGACGTTACCTTCGCTTGGAGTTTCGGTTGTTTCGTTGCCACCGATTGTTCTCTCAACGAATGGGTAGTACCTGAGTTCAGTTGCTGGGGTGTCAGCAATCTTGAAGAACATACCCTGGCCGATTTCCTGATCAGAGTCCCTGGTCAGAGTAAAGGTATCATCATTGCTGATCTTCAGGGTGTCGCCGCTGATTGAGACCTTGTTGAGTTCGCCGAATTCATCGTCAGACTCGATGGTCATGGCGTTTGCGTAGTCAATGAGCCAGAGACCTTCAATCTGGGCAATGCTGTCGACTGCACCCTGGAAGACCTGGTTGACATGGAGTTTCAGGACAACTACATCGTCTTCACCCTGGATGTCATCAAGTTCAACATTCCAGGTGTTGGATGCTGAGTTACCAGATCCGACTTCAATGATTTCATCGTCAACGAATTCTCCGTCCTTGCTGAATTCGAGCCAGACCTTCTTACCGTCGACATCGACCTGCTTGGCTTCAATAGCATATCCAGAGCCGAGATCGAGTTTCTCTCCAGTCCTGACTGTGTACTTGTCATTGCTGTCAAGGATGAGCTTTGCGAGTTTGTCAGCTTTGGCAGGTTTCAGTGGGATGTACTGTTCTGCAAAGAAGCCTATGACAGGGTACTTGTCCCAACCTGCACCTGGCTTGTCATACTGGTATGCGACCTGCTTGATCTGGGTGTTGTAAACGAGACCGCCAACTGGAATCACATTTCCGTTGTTAATGCCAGAGACACTAAGGGATTCTGTGGAGATGTCGTCATTCAGATCATAGTAGAAGCCTGCAAAGTTAGTTGCATCCCAGACCATGTTACCAGTGCCGGAGGCAACCTGACCTCTGACCTCATAGGTTCCAGGCTCTGTGATTTCCTTCATGACATAGAACCTGAGTTCATTGCTTGGTGTGTCAGCAACCTTGAAAGCCATTCCGTTATAGATTTCATTTGTGGAGTCCCTGGTCAGGGTAAAGGTATCTTCATTGGTGATGTTAAGGGTGGCTCCGTTGATTGAGACCTTGTTGAGTTCGCCGAATTCATCGTCAGACTCGAT
The DNA here is from genome assembly GCA_964435275.1 of uncultured Methanosarcinales archaeon. Taxonomy (GTDB): domain Archaea; phylum Halobacteriota; class Methanosarcinia; order Methanosarcinales; family Methanosarcinaceae; genus Methanosarcina. Next base: position 6,198 of record CAYSZA010000141.1, read on the forward strand.
GGTCATGGCGTTTGCGTAGTCAATGAGCCAGAGACCTTCAATCTGGGCAATGCTGTCGACTGCACCCTGGAAGACCTGGTTGACATGGAGTTTCAGGACAACTACATCGTCTTCACCCTGGATGTCATCAAGTTCAACATTCCAGGTGTTGGATGCTGAGTTACCAGATCCGACTTCAATGATTTCATCGTCAACGAATTCTCCGTCCTTGCTGAATTCGAGCCAGACCTTCTTACCGTCGACATCGACCTGCTTGGCTTCAATAGCATATCCAGAGCCGAGATCGAGTTTCTCTCCAGTCCTGACTGTGTACTTGTCATTGCTGTCAAGGATGAGCTTTGCGAGTTTGTCAGCTTTGGCAGGTTTCAGTGGGATGTACTTGTCTGCAAAGAAGCCGATCACGCTGTAGTTGCTCCAGCCAGCTTCTGGCTTGTCATATTCGTAAGCAACCTTCTGGATCGTAGTGCTGTATGCGAGTCCGCCCTCTCCAATTACATTGCCATTGTTTCCAGTGACTTTTTTAATGGAAAGAGTTTCAGTTGTGACATTGTCGTTAATGTCATAGTAGAATGCTGCAAATTGTGTAGCGTCGATTGTAATACCGTCGCCCACAATACTCTGGATGTCAGAGCCGTTGAACACAGGACCGCGGATCTCAACTGAATCTGCTGCACTTGCGGCGGATGCAAATACAGTCAGAAGCATGAGAGCAGCCAGTGTTACCGCTGCAAATCTCTTCATTTTATTGTTTCCTCCATGTTTGTTAAGATATGTCGTATGTAAGAAGAAGTGTCGGGATCAACACACTTTAAGGGTTTCACCATTCTTCACCAAATAAGACTTAAAAATGTCGTCTATTGTCGAAGAGGATTTCATTCCCTCCTTATCCCTCTAAATTGGATTACAAGTGTTCTATAAAATAATTGCCTTATTAAATCTTTTGTGGTCTATTTTAGGGAAATTAGAGAGGAAAAGCGCAAAACAACGATACAAATGACGGTAAATGTCGAAACTACTCAGGCAGGATATTCGTCAAGAGTTAACTTAAAAGATAAATTCGAAATACTTATAAAAGACTATGGAAAAAAAGATAGCATAATTACAGAACATATGGATAAATAATTTCATAGAGTACCATTTCAAAAATTCTAGTTCTAAAATCCTTCTGGTAAACTTAGCCCTCGCATTTTAAAGTCTTTTGAACCTGGAAATTTCCGGCACTGGAGAGATTCAAGTACAATGCACTTTCATTGACCTGCAGTAACTTTAAGAAGACAATTCATATTTATGTTT